>JBAXZI010000018.1:0-29353 GCA_041670385.1 Clostridia bacterium
GTTACTTATTTGGGAAGCGGTGCTTTTATTAATTGTGTAAATTTAGATAGTATAGCAGTTTCTAATAATAATGCAAATTTTGTAGTAGATGAGAATGATGGAATCTTATATAATATTGACAAAACTATATTATATTTGTGTCCAGCAAATAATTGTGTAAACAATAAAACGGATATTATTTTACCTATTACTTTGGAAAAAGTTATGGAAGGTGCATTCAGTTATTCAAGATTGCAAGGAATTTGTTTTACTTCTCCTAATGTAGAATTGGAATCATATAGTATTAATACTCCATATCTATCTGCGGTTAGAATTCTTTGTTCAAGTTCATTTACTTATGCAGGTTCTGTTGACCCTACGAATTTAGGTAATATATTTGGCGAATTCATACCAAGTAATTTTTATGTTACCTCAACTGATATCAAAAATAACATACAGAATTATTATACAGATTCTACAGTAACAGAATATGACAGTGAGGATTGGTTGGGATTAGTAGATTATGAAAATAACTTTATATATAGTTTGCAAAACCGTATAGATGTAAATGGCGTTACAATAACAGAAGTTGTTATTTTAGGGGCTAGGTCTACTAGTAGCATAATGGATATACCATCTACGCTAACACTAGAAAATTATAGTGTAGTAAAGATTGCAGCAAATGCTTTTGCTTATGACAAAAACATAACTCGAATAACCTTGCCAAGTGCTATTGTAGAAATTGAAAAATGCGCTTTTGAAAATATGCCTAATCTTACTAGTATAACTTTAGATGATAATCTAACTATTATTGGAGATAGAGCTTTTTACGGAAGTAATAAATTAGCAACTATAAGTTTTAGTGAAAATATGAACCTAGAAAGTGTTGGCGACAAAGCTTTTGAGGATACAGCTTGGTATGATAATGACTCACAAGTAATGATAACAATTAATGATTGGTTAATTAAATATCACGGATATGGCGTTACTGCAAATATACCAAGTAATATTAAATATATTGCAAGTGAAGCTTTTATAAATAAAACCAACCTTACTTCCATAGATTTTGGAAATTTGTCTGAAGCAAAATTAATAAATATAGAAAATAACGCATTCCAAAGTTGTAAAAGTTTGGTTCAAATTACTTTGCCAGCTACCCTTGTTAGGGTAGGTGATGATGCATTTATGGACTGCGATAAGTTAATATTAGTAACCATTCAAATAAATAAGAGTGATTTGGGTAATATAGAATTTGGAAATAATGCTGTACCTAATTCTAACATAATTCATTGTTTTGAGGGTGAAGAGATTTCTTACAAATTAATATATCACGTAGACGAAAATACGGATAGTGTTAAGGGTGTTGTTTTTGTAGAACCAGAATATATAGAAGACAATGCAAATCGTAGATTTGCAGGTTGGTATGATGAAAGTTCTTATACTAATTTGACAATATTCCCACTTACTTTAAGTGATGACAATACAACTGAAGGCGACAATATTAGAGTTAAGAATATATATGCTAAATTTAATAGTATAGAAAATAATAATGGTGGTTCAATTGATTTGAAGTTTAAACTTAATGATAAGAATACATATACAGTACAAGAATATGTAGGAAATGAAAAATATGTAGTTATTCCTAAAAAATATAAAGGTAAAAATGTAACGGCAATTGCAGAAAATACATTTAAGGATAAAGATTTTATTGAGAATATTTCTTTACCTTATTCTATAGAACAAAGTACAGGTGCAAAAATTTCTGATATTACATATATAGGTAAAGATGCTTTTACAGGAACAGCTTGGTATGAAAATATTTTAGGTGATTATATAATTGTTCACGATGTTTTAATTAGGTATAAAGGTGAAGCTCATTTAGTAGAAATTCCTGCAAATATTTCTTCTATTGCTGATGGTGCTTTTTATGATAATGACTTTATTGAAAAAGTAGTAATACCTGTGGGCGTAACCGAAATAGGCGAATATACATTCTTTGATTGTAACAATTTAATAGAAATTGAATTACCTAATTCAATATTGTCAATAGGCGAATATGCGTTTGCTAGTTGTGATTATTTGTCTTTAATTAATTTTGCGAAAGCTCAATTTTTAATTTCTATTGCGGATAATGCATTAAATAATACAAAATGGTTAGATAGTGTAATTGACGATAGCATTATTATTAATAGTATATTTTACAAATATCAAGGTAAAATGTCTACTTTGACAATATCAAATGGTATAACTCAAATAGCAAGTAAAGCTTTTTATAAAAACGAATCACTTACTACTGTTAATATACCACAAAGTGTTGATTATATAGGAGAAGAGGCATTTTATGATACTAATATTTATAAAATAAATATTTTTTCTTCAGGAAGTAAGCTAACTTCTATTGGTAATCATGCGTTTGATAGTTGTGAGAAACTTGAATATATAGATCTTCAATCAACTAAAAAGTTATCTTATATTGGAGATTATGCGTTTAGTGGAACAGTAATGCTAAGTACATTTATTATACCAAGTTCAGTGGAAATCCTAGGTGAGGGTGTATTTTATAATAGTGGAATTAGAAGTTTGATTTTTGTAAGCAATAGTAAATTAATTTCTTTGCCAGAAAAGTTATGTGAAAACAATATGGGTTTGTATGAAGTAATATTCAATGGTGCAAGTGCATTAAATACAATAGAAACTAAAGCCTTTCTTAATTGTAGCAATTTAAAATTATTCCGTAATATTTCGGCAAGATTACTATCTATTGGAGATGAAGCATTCTTAGGTTGTGGAAATTTAGTTGCTATAGAGGCAAACACAAGCCAACTAAATTATATAGGAATAAATGCTATTGATGATAGATATGTAACTTCACTTAATTCAAATATGAGAATTATTGGTGGGGTTTTAATAAAATATAACGGCGACGAAAAAGTTGTTGAAATTCCTAATAATATATTTACTATTTATGATGGTGCTTTCGAAGGAAAAACTGCTTTGGAAGAAATCATATTCCCTGAAAATTCTGTTATCCAAAGAATAAATAATGATGCGTTTGCCAACTGCACTAATTTAGTAAATATTAATTTCCCAGATACAATTAGTAAGGTAGGGGATAATGTAATGTTGGGTACTAAATGGCTAGATAACCAAATGCGTGATGAAAATAATGATTTTATTCACATTAGTAATTCATTAATTAAATATAAGGGTAGTGAAAAACGAATAGTAATTCCTAATTATATAACAGTAATAAACAGTAACGCCTTTGATGGAATAGAGTTTTATAATATAACTATTGGCTCGCAATTAGTGGAAATTAGTGAAAATGCTTTTGCGGGTGTAATTCGCCCGACAGTTGCTTATAAATTGGATGAAACAAACGATATAGTTTTGGCTGACGAAACTGATGTAAATTGGAATGTAATACTACTTTCTGATAATCTATCGAGCAATCCTATTGAAGTTGGCGAAAATGACAATATCCCGACTATATATGTAAATAGTGCTAAGATTAAAGAAGATTTTTATTTGGATGCCCGTTGGGAAGCGTTTGATAAAACAATAAAAATTGCTCAATATTTTAAGATTAATTATGTAATAGATGTAGAAAAAGCAATTGCGATGAAGTTAATAAATGATTTTATGATATATAAAGAAATAGAACCGGAAATGTTAGAAGGATTCTTGTTTGCGGGTTGGTTCTTAGATGCAGAATATACCAAACCTTTAAGTTATCCATTAATAATTAGTCATGACATATCAATATATGCTAAATTTGTTAGCAAATCTATCGGGACTGAAGGTGGTGTTTTCCATTTTGGAAGTGGGGAAGAAATTAATGATATAATCAAATATATAGGAGATACTGATGTAACAGTCGTTTGTCCGACGACAATAGCTACTGTAGACTTGCTTGCATTAACAGGAAAGTGGAAATTGGCTGAAGGCGATGAAATAGCTACACATAAACTAAATGGAGATGTCTATGAAGTTCCTATAGACTCCAATGATGCTACACATTTATATAAAGGTGCGTTTGAGGACCATAATGAAATTTTCAAATTCTATTTTGCAGATAATTCAAAAATTACCACAATTGGTAAATATGCATTTAGAAATTGTAAATCTTTAAAAACAATAGTTCTACCAAGTACAATTATAGCAATAGATGAATATGCTTTTGAGGGATGTACTTCTCTAGAAAACATAATATTTACTAATGGAGAAGGAACAGTAACAATAGGCTTTGGGGCATTTAAAGATTGTACAAGTCTAAAAAGTATTATTTTACCTAATAAAGTTGTTTTGGGAGATGATGTTTTTGAAGGATGCACTTCACTAGTTGATGTATATAGCAATACGACTGAGTTTGCAGATGTACAAACACTAGGCGGAGAGATAACACCATTTGCCACAAGTGAGAATTTGCGAATACACGTATATGCGTCTGTTTATAATTTTTACTATGAAAGATGGTCAGTTTATAAAGATAATTTAGTAGAGGTACTTGATGAAGAAGAATAATAGATTGCCTTTAGGTTTTGTTGATAGTTATAGTATAAATATTAATTTGGAAAATGATTTGATAAATAAATTTCAAAATATTTTTGAAAATTATGATTATAAAGTAATACAACCATCTTTAATTGATTATGTAGAAAATTTGCAAATGGAACCCAATTCGGGTGACAAACTATTTAAAACAATAGATAACAATGGTAAATTGATCGGGGTATTAAATGATATTACCCCATCAATTATGCGTATTATTGAAGGTGAAACTTTACCTCATAGATTTTTTTATAACACTAAAGGCTTTTCTTTTTTGCCTAATGAAAATGAAGTTAGAACAAATTATAATGTAGGTGCTCAAATTTACAATATAACAGGTATTGAGGCAGAAGTAGAAGTAATATCTACTATGCTACAAACATTGTCAGAAATAGGTATTATAAATACTAAACTTACATTAAACCATTTTGGAATAATTAAAAATTTAGTTACCAGTTTTAACCCTAAAATAAGCATTACTTTGAATGAAATTTTACTAGCAATAAACAATAAAGATGGTAGTAAAATAGGAGATGTATGTCTAAATATGGTAACTTCCATTTATAACAGTAAAGGCGATTTAAAAATTTTAGAAAAAGTTGCGGAAAGTGTTAATAATAAAGAGGCACTTGAAGGTGTAGTGGCTTTGTTTAGAATTTATCAATTACTAAAAGAAAATGGGCGTGAATGTGATATAGTTTTTGATTTTGGAAATTTTAATGCGGATAAATCATATTATAATGGAACAATATTTAAGATTGAAGGGCAAGATTTACTTCTTGCAAGTGGTGGAAGATATTTTGGTATAAAGTACGGAAAAGGTTTTACGGGTGTTGCTTGCAATTATAATATGCCTATTATTTTAGAATATTATAGACAAGTAAATAGTACTAAAGAACCGAAAGAAAGGGTTTTGCTTGCAGTAGAAGACAGCACAGAAGCTCTTGCTAAATTCTTTAATATAAGAGAGATACTAAATAAACAAGAAATTATAGCAGTTCCTATTTATAAAACTGATAGAAAAATGTGTAAAGAGTATGCACAAATTATGAGTATTGACAATATTATATATATAGACAATAAGGGTGATGTGAGCGAATAAAGGCAAAATTAAGCCAAAGGTTTGAAAATTATATAATATATAAAAGATAAAAAATAATTGCTGAAAAAAATTTGGGAAATATATAAGAAAACTCTTGCAATTTTTTTCAATATTTGGTATATTTATTAGGCAAAGAAATATATTAATTGCAAAGTGTACCTAAATTATATAAAAAGATTGGTAATTTTGCGGGAGTGGCTCAGTGGTAGAGCGTCGCCTTGCCAAGGCGAATGTCGCGAGTCCGAATCTCGTCTCCCGCTCCAAAAAAACAATCTTAGGAGAATACTCCAGACGGAGTTGATGGCACCATAGCCAAGTGGTAAGGCAGAGGTCTGCAACACCTCCATCTCCAGTCCAAATCTGGATGGTGCCTCCAAAATTTTATCTGCCGTTGTGGCGGAATAGGCAGACGCAAGGGACTTAAAATCCCTCGGTCGCAAGATCGTATCGGTTCAAGTCCGATCAACGGCACCAAGATAAAGTAAAAAAAAGAGCTAGTAATAGCTCTTTTTTTATTATTTATAAATAAATTTATAAATTGTATAATTTATTATATACTTAATCCAATTATATTAATACAAGAATGAAATTCATTAGTTGTCTGATAAGCTATTAGGGCTGTTTTATTAGGTTGTAAAAGTAAAAATGCATTAGAATTGCAAGTATCAATATTCGTTTGAGTAGTTTGATGTTCTTTATATATTAGCATTGAAAGTTCCTTACTTTCGCTAATAGTGAGATAGTAATAAGTATTATTTAGGCTGTTGTTATCTGTAATATTGTTAACAAAAAATTCTGCATTATTATCACCATATTCACAGGTTAAATCATAATTCAAATATACTATACCGTTAAGATTTCCTTTACAAACCATTAGTAATTTATCTTCACCCATCATAAAATTAGCTACAGTAAAATTGCCTAAATTAGTTGGGGTACTATTTATAGCATTTAGGTCGCTTTCTTTTTGTGCGTATACATTGCCATTTGTCTGTAATATAATAAACTTTTGTTGATTTTCTTCTAAAATAGGGATAATTCCTATAAGACTATAATTACTAGTTAGGCAAGAACTTTGCGTTTTTAAGGTAGTTTTATCAATTTTTGTACTAATCCAGCCATTTGGTAAGTTAAGTAAAAATATGTAATAATTACTATATTCAAATATATCTACAAGTTGTCCTGATGTGTTACCTGAAAATTGTAATTTTTCATCTTTATAAGAATAAATAATATTTTCATTCGGATATTCAGCAATTAATAAAAATGATGCAATTGTTGCTTTTATAGTAATTTTTTCTGAATAACTTATTATGTTTGTTGTGTAAGAATTAAGAGTGTAATCAATTATATTTATATAAACATAAGATTTATCTTCATTAGTGCTAGCTATAACTATTCCGAGTGGTGTAATTTGTGAGGTTATATAATAATTAGGATAACTACAAGGCAATTCAAAAACTTTATTAATTTTTCCTAAATTATCAATATTAGCTATTCCTATTGTGCGTTTTTCACTTTGCATATCGCCATTTTTACAAGTAGTTTCGGCAATTGTATAATTACCTAAAGCAGTAACAAAAAAGTTTTTAAGGTAAATGTCGCCATTACCTTCTAATTTTTGTTCAAATATGTAATTTTGTGATGGATTAGATGCTTTTGGTAAAGTTCTAATATAATTACAATACGGGTCTTCTACATTGTTTGGCGTATACGACATATTAGTAAGGTCATTGTCGTCAAGTACTAAATCATTTTTTGGTTGCTCATTTGTTGAAATAAAACAAAAATATGACATAATTATTATTGCAATAATCAGTAGCGAACCAATAAAAAATGTTAAATTCTTTTTCAAATAGTTTTTCATAATAATCACCTCTATTATCATTATACATCATTAGAAAGTGAATGGTAAATTTGCTACAAAACAAGTTAATTATAGTCATAAACATACAAATATAGACTAAAATAGAAAAATTATTTTGAGCCTATATAAGTAATTTTTTGTGGATATAAGTAGAAATTTGCAATATTTATTAGCTTTTTAATGTATCAATAATTTCATCAACGATGGATTTATTAATATTTTTACAATCGAGTTTTTTCGTGGGTTTATCCCAAATATTATCTATTTTGTAAATTAAACTTTCTACAAATAATTCTTCTTGTAATAATATATCGGAAAAACCACGATTTTGGTAACTTTTGGCATTGTCCAATTGGTCACCACGGGAATTTCCACTGGGAAGAGGAATTGCTATGCTATGAAGTCCAAGACTAGCTATTTCCGCAAGTGAATTGGCGCCTGCTCGGGAAATAACGCAATCGCATAGGTTATAATAATCCTGAATATTGTCAACAAAATTTAATTGGTTATAATTTTTATTGTGTATTTGAAAATCGCCACTTTTGCCCGAAATATGCACTACATTGTATTTATAACACAATTCTTTTATACCTTTGTAAATAGTGTTATTTATTGCTTCACTTCCTAAGCTACCACCAAAAATAAGTATAGTTTTTTTATTAGGATTTATATCTAAGTCGGCTATAATATTCTCTTTATTTCCTTTGGTTATTATATCACGAATTGGATTGCCTACAAATTTACCTTTTTCAGTTTCGGGAAAAGAAGTAAGTACTTTTTGTGCAAAGGGTGCCACTACTTTATTTGCAAGACCTAAGGTATAATCCGATTCGTGAATTACTATAGGAATTTTCTTCATTTTTGCGGCAAAACAGGTAGGTAAACTTACAAATCCGCCTTTGCTAAAAATGATATCGGGATTTATTGAAGTTAGTAATTTTTTTGCTTCCATTGTGCCTTGACCTATAACAATAGGAATTTGTAAATTTTTTGACCATTTCATTCTGTCAAATTTTATATTTTTGGTGCTATGAAAAGGAATATTTTCTTTAGAAACCATTTCTTTTTCCATGCCTTCACCGCCAATATAGTGAATATTATCAAAATATTGTCTTAATTCATCAAGTAAAGCTAAATTGGGTATAATATGTCCAGCAGTTCCTCCGCCGGTAAGTACGATAGTTGACATAAGCCTCCTAAATATTAGTTATATTATTATATATATATTATTATCTGATAAAAAAAATTAATACAAAGTAAAATAAAGCTATTGATTAATATATATAATAGTAGTATAATATTTATAATTATAAGTATATTTGGAGGACTAAAAAATGAAAAAACTTGATTTGAAAGCATTTGATAACACTCAATTAGGTATAAATATTTGGGATGAGGTGGAAAATCCTAAAGCTGGTATTGTTATTGTTCACGGTATGGCAGAACATCCTGATAGATATGATGACTTTGCGAAGTTTTTGAATAGCAAAGGATATGTAATTGCCTCTTGTGACGATAGAGGACATAGAAGAGGTGCTTATAACGGCGAAAAAGGTTTGGTTAATGGCGATAGCTGGAATCAAACTATAAGTGATATAGATACGTTAATTGATTATGTAAAAGATACATATAAAGTAAAAGTAGCATTAATTGGACATAGTTATGGTAGCTTTTTAGCACAATGCTATGTTGAAAGATTTTCTAGTAAAATTCAAGGTTGTATCCTTTCTGGTACAGCTTATATGAAAACTCCAATAACAAAGGTTGGTAAATTTATTGCAAATCTTTTGTGTAAAGTTCAAGGTGCTAGTAAACCTGGTAAATTGATTGATAAAATGAGTTTTGGTGAATATAACAAACCTTTTGTGGAACAAGGTCAAAGTTTTGCTTGGCTTAGCAGAGATAAAGAGCAAGTAGCAAAGTATGAGGCAGATCCAGAATGTGGATATGTACTATGCAATGGTTATTATGCGTCATTTCTAAACGGAGTTAACAAATTGTACGGTAAAGATGCACTAACTATTGACAAAGATTTTCCATTAATGATTGCTGTAGGCGGACAAGATCCAGTAAGTAGTTCTTCTAAAATGGCAGTTAAATTAAATGGATTTTATGAAGGTCTTGGTTTGAAACCAGAATTACATATTTATGAAGGTGCTAGACACGAAATATTAAATGAAATAAATAATAAAGAAGTTTACAAAGATTTTGGAGATTTCGTTGACAAAATTTTTGGTTAGGAGATAAAAATTTATATGAAAAAACATTTGCTTATAGTGGTTTTGGTGTTTGTATGTGTAGTCGGATTGTTTTCGTTCAGTGCTTGCGGTAACAAAAATAGTGATGAAGACATAAAGCCACTACCTGCACAAACTATAAAAATTAGTACTGCTGATGAATTGGCAGCTACCATTGATAAAACTGGTATTTTATATAGCGATTTTACTTTCTCGTTACAAAATGATATTGATTTGTCCAATTTTGGAAATTGGACACCTATAGGAACTAAAGATAATCCTTTTATGGGTACTTTTTTAGGGAATAACCATAAAATAAGCAATTTTGCTTATAATGGCTTAAATAAAGATAATTTACCCAAAACAGATTTAGCTGTTATTGATAGTATAGCTATTTTTGCTTATACTCAAGATACTACTATTAAAGATTTAACAATTAATGATGTAGATATAAAATGTTATTCTAATGGTAATTATTTTAATGTGGCTAGTTTAGTTGGTGTAAATGTAGGCGAAAGTGAATTTAGTAATATAACAGTTGACGGACAAATTAATGTGTCTAATATTTATGTATATAATACCACTTATGATATGGACGGACAAGTTCAGTATGACAAAAAAGTAGTATGTAATACAACACAAAGAATTGGTGGACTTGTTGCTTATTCTGCGGGAAACACAATATTTGATACTATAAATGTTGATTTGGATATCAAAAACGATAATTATCGTGCTGTTTATGAAAAAAAAGTAAACACTGATGATGATGGAGTAGAAACAATTGTTGCAGAAGGTTACAAAACTGATTTAGATAATTCTACGCTTTCATTACCACAACAAATTATGGTAGGTGAAGTATGTGGATATGTTAAAGGCGGTGCTACCTTATCAAATTTTGAAGTAACAGGCAATATTTATGCTAATGCAAAAACTGTTTATGCTGCAAGTGTAGTTGCTAGTGCCTTAAATAGCAATTTGTCTAACATTAATGTTAATGATATAACAATTACCGCTAACGGCAGTGAAAAAGTTAGTTCAGCAGGTATTGCTGCTATATCGGATTCTTCATATATAAAAGAGATTAAAGTTACAAATTGTAATATTTTTGCAGATGCACTTGGTACATCAATAAATAGTATGACAATCGGTGGCTTGGTAGCTTATGTTTATAATGGTGCAAACCTTACTGATAGTCAAATAACAAATTTTAATTTTGTTACTAGTGTTAAGCAAGAAAACAAAGTACACGTTGGCGGAATTGCTGGGTTGATTCGTGAATCAAACGCAAAAAATTGTACAGCAGATGCTGATTTTACTATTAACACATTCGGCAAAATAGAAGCAAGAGATTATAACAATATTATGGCAAATATAGTAAGTGTTGTTTACGGAAATTCTATTGTAAGCGATTGCAAATCCACAGTGAATATTAATTTGAAAAATAATTCAGGAGTAAAAACTACGGAAGTATTTAGCAAAATTTATAATATTATTGAAAATACAAATTATGTTGATGATGAAGGACACAAGGTTGTTCGCTTAGTACCTGTTGATAATATTAAAAATTATATTGAAGTTAAGGCAATTCCTTCGGATAATCAAGTAGAAGTAACTCTATATAATAATGAAGCAGTTGTTATAACAACTTATTCAATTGCTATTAATAATGCAGATTATACTATAGAAGGCGAAAATTGTGATAAATATTTGTCAGCTTATTTTGATGAAGATAAAGGAATATTAGATGCAGATAAAAATGTGCTTGTTTTTGATGGCGTTACTTACAGTGACTATATGAAATTAACAGGTATTCCTGTATTATCTAATAACTTAGTTGCATAGATAAAATTAAAAAAAACATATATTAGAGGTTATAAAACAATGAAAATAAAATTACGAGATGAAGTTATAGAATTTGAAAAGGGCGTATCTATTATGGATATCGCAAAGCATATTAGTGAGGGCTTGGCAAGAAATTGTCTTTGTGCCAAATTGAATGATAAAGTAGTAGATATGGCAACGATAGTTAATAAGGATTCTGAAATAGAATTCTTTACTTTTGATAATGTTGAGGGTAAGAAGGCATATCGCCATAGTACTGCTCATATATTAGCTCAAGCTGTAAAACATTTGTTCCCTGATTGTAAAGTCGCTATTGGTCCAGCAATTGAAAATGGTTTTTATTATGATTTTCAATTTATGACTCCTTTAAAGCAAGAATCTTTAGTTAATATTGAAGATGAAATGAAAAAAATTGTTAAGGCAAATTTTCCTTTTGTTAGAGAAGAAGTTAGCAAAGAAAAAGCTTTAGAAATCATGAAGGACGAACCATATAAGGTAGATCTTATAGAAAATCTAGCTGATGATGCAATTATAAGCTTATATACGCAAGGAGATTTCGTTGATTTATGTGCGGGTGCACATATTCCTAGTACTGGTAAAATTAAGGCTTTCAAGCTTACAAGTATTACTGGTGCATATTGGAGAGGTGATGAACATAATCAAATGCTTACAAGAATTTATGGTACTGCATTTAACAAAAAAAGTGAACTTGATGAATATTTAGAAGCTATTGAAGATGCAAAGAAAAGAGACCATAATAAATTAGGTAGAGAACTTAATATCTTTATGACAGATGAAAATGTAGGGCAAGGATTGCCACTATTTATGCCCAAAGGTGCTAAAATATTCCAAATTTTACAAAGATTTGTCGAAGATGAAGAAGAAAGAAGAGGATATGTTCTTACAAAAACACCTTATATGGCAAAGAGAGAATTATATAAAATTAGTGGTCATTGGGACCATTATAAAGATGGTATGTTTGTATTGGGCGATGATGAGGATGAAAATGCCGAAGTATTTGCACTTAGACCAATGACTTGTCCTTTCCAATATACTATATATAATAATGGATTAAAATCATATAAAGATTTACCTGTAAGAATGGGTGAAACATCAACACTATTTAGGAATGAAGCCAGTGGAGAAATGCACGGACTTATAAGAGTAAGACAATTTACTATAAGTGAAGGTCATCTTATTTGTATGCCTAGTCAATTAGAACAAGAGTTCAAAGGCGTACTTGATTTAGCTAAATATATGCTTGCTTGTCTTGGTTTGCAAGATGATGTAAGTTATCGTTTTTCAAGATGGGACCCTAATAATAAAGAAAAATATATAGGCGACGCTAAAGACTGGGATTATGCCGAAGGCGAAATGAAGAGAATTCTTGATAATTTGGGTATTGATTATACAGAAGCTAAAGATGAAGCTGCATTTTATGGACCTAAATTGGATATACAAATAAAGAATGTACACGGCAAAGAAGATACTATGATTACTATTCAAATAGATATGTTTTTAGCTGAAAGATTTAATATGTCATATATCGATGAGAATAATACAAAGACAAGACCATATATTATTCATCGTACATCTATTGGTTGTTATGAAAGAACAATAGCATTACTTATCGAAAAATATGCAGGTGCTTTTCCTACTTGGATTGCTCCAAATCAAGTAAGAGTTATTTCTCTTACAGAACGTACCGCAGAAGAAGCTAATATTATTTGTGATAAATTGCGTGGTATGGGAATAAGAGCTGATGTCGATAATCGTAGTGAAAGTATGAAATATAAAATTAGAGAATTCCAATTAGAAAAAATACCTTATGCCCTTATCATTGGTGATAGAGAAAAAGAAGAAAACAAAGTTGCAGTTAGAAGCAGAAAAGAAGGTATGTTAGGTGCAATGAGTTTTGAAGAATTTTATAAAAAAATAAAAGAAGAAATAGATAATAAAATTTGCTAATATACTTGACAAATATTATTTATTAACATATTATATATAAGTAAAGTAGATACAAATCTCACCTTAAGTGCATTGCGCTTGATGGTTTCTATAATAACTGAAATTATTTTAGAATAGGATGCGTAAATATTTTACGCATCTTTTTTAATAGGAGGATATTAAAAATTATTAGAGAATTATACATTAATGAGCAAATTTATGACAAAGAAGTCAGACTTATTTTAAGTGATGGCACACAAAAGGGTATTGTATCAAAAGTAGAAGCCCAACGTATGGCCAATGCATTAAATATGGATTTAGTTAAAATCGCTCCAAATGCCAAACCTGCTGTTTGCAAAATTATGGATTACGGCAAATATCGTTTTGACGAGGCAAAGAAAGAGAAAGAAGCTAAAAAAGCTCAAAAGGTTATTGAAGTTAAGGAAATAAGACTTTCACAAACCATTGATATCGGTGATATAAATACCAAAGCTAAGAAAGCAAGAGAGTTCTTAACCCACGGTAATAAGCTTAAAGTCACTTTGAGAATGCAAGGTAGACAACAAGCGCATCCTGATGTCAGTTTAGATGTACTAAATAAGTTCTCGAATCTGATAGAAGATATCGGAACAATTGACAAAAAGCCGGCAATAGAGGGTAGAAATATGTATTTGCTAATGTCGCCTAAAAAGACAAAATAATATTGGAAAGGAGATAAATATTATGCCAAAAATGAAAACACATAGTGGTGCAAAAAAGCGTTTTAGACTTACTGCATCTGGTAAATTGAAAAGAGCAAAACAAAATAAGAATCATATTCTTACTAAAAAAACCACTAAAAGAACAAGAAACCTTCGTAAGGGTGGTTATGTAGATAAGACTCAAGAAAAAACAATGAGAACTTTAATGAGTGGACAAAAATAAAGCTGGAGGTGTCAAATGAGAATTAAAAGAGCGGTAAATGCCGTTAAGAAAAGAAGAAAAATAATGAAAAGAGCCAAAGGTTATTTTGGTTCAAAATCTAGATCATATAGAATAGCAAGAGAAGCCGTTATGAAAAGTATGCAATATGCATACGTTGGAAGAAGACTTAAAAAGAGAGATTTCCGTCAACTATGGATTGCTCGTATCAATGCAGCTGCAAGAATTAACGATTTAAGTTATTCTCGTTTTATGTATGGTATGAAGTTAGCTAATATTGATCTTAATCGTAAAATATTAGCTGATTTAGCAGTTAATGATGCAGAGGCATTTAGTAATTTGTGTCAAACAGCTAAAGACGCATTAGCTAAATAATAAGGGAAAAATCGGGTGCTTTTGTCAAATATGGCAAAGGCACTTTTTTAAAAAATATGCTAATTGCATCAACTAATAATAATACTATCAAAACTTTAAGAAGTTTGTATAAAGACAAAAAAACACGCCACGAGTTGGGTGTGTTTGTTTGTGAGGGATATTATATTTGTAGAGATATTCCAAGCTTTATAGAAATAGAAGAATGTTTTGTTAAAAAATTGGATATAGATAAACAAGAATTCTTTACTAATAAATTTGGTAAAGAAATATTTGTTGTAGAAGACAAAATATTTGATAGTGTAGCAGATACAAAAACACCTAGCGGGGTAATTTGTACTATTAAAAAGCCTGAATTTAAGGGGCTTACTAATGATAGAGTAGCAGTGCTTTGTTCAATAACTGATTCTGGTAATTTAGGGACAATTATTCGTACAGCTACATCTTGTGGTATAGATGATATAATTTGTATCGATTGTGCAGATGTATATTCTCCTAAAGTCGTTAGGGCGACTATGGGCGGAATATTTTATGCTAATATTGTTGAATGTGGTATAGATGCAGGTATTAAATTGTTGCAAGATTATCAAGTAGTTGGTTTGGATATGCACGGTATTAGTATCTATAGCTACAAAAAAAGTGGTAAAACAGCAATTGCTGTAGGAAGTGAAGCACACGGATTGCCAGAGGAAATTGTAGATAGATGTGACCAAATAGTGTCGCTTCCTATGCGAAATGATAGAGTAGAAAGTTTGAATGCAGCTATTAGTATGGGAATTGCGATGTATTTAATCAAATAAATTCAGGAGGTTTTTGAAGATGAGTGGACATAGTAAATGGGCGAATATTAAGAATAAGAAAGGTAAAGCTGATGCCGCAAGAGGTAGCATTTTTACTAAGATAGGAAGAGAAATCGCTGTAGCTGTTAAGGCAGGTGGACCTGATCCTGCTATGAATTCACATTTACGTGATGTAATAGCTAAGGCAAAACAAAATAATTTACCTAATGATAACATTACTCGTTCAATTAAAAAGGCGAGTGGAGAACTAGGTTCTGTAGATTTCTTTGAAATACAATATGAAGGTTATGCTATAGGTGGAGTTGCTGTAATAGTTGAAGCACTTACTGATAACAAAAATCGTACTGCTGGTGATGTTCGACACGCATTTGATAAATGTGGTGGTAATTTAGGAACTACTGGTAGTGTATCATATATGTTTGATAGAAAAGGTGTTATTGTTATCGAAAAAGGTGATATGACTGAAGATGACGCTATGATGATTGCTTTAGATGCTGGTGGTGATGATGTTGTTACTGAAGATGAAGTTTTTATTGTTTATACACTTCCACAAAATTTCCACGAAGTAAAAGAATATTTAGAATCAAAAAATTGCAATGTATTAAGCAGTACTATTGATTTTATCCCTACTAACACTATTGTACCAGAAAAGAATCAAGTAGCTCAGATAGAAAAGCTTATTGATATGTTGGAATGTAATGATGATGTTCAAAACGTATATCATAATGCAGAAATAGAAGAGGAAGAATAAAAATTGGAAATTAATGTTTTATGTCACGAAGCTAAATTAGCTAGTAATAAGTTTTTTTCGGTTGATACAACTAAAAAAAATGAAATACTAAGAAAAATAAAACTTGGAATTGAAAGCAATGTTGACAAAATAAAGGAAAGCAATGAAATAGATTTAGAAAATGCTAAAATAGCCGGAATTAAAGGTGCATTTTTTGATAGACTTACGCTTACTGATGCTCGCATAAAAACTATGTGTGATGGTATAGAAGATATCATTAAATTACCTGATTATGTAGGTAAAGTTGAATCAAAAACTATTTTGGAAAATGGTCTAGAGCTATCAAGGGTGCACGCACCTTTGGGCGTTGTGGGCATAATTTATGAGGCTCGTCCTAATGTTACGGTAGATGCAACAGCATTGTGTATAAAATCAAGCAACGCGGTTGTTCTTAAAGGTGGAAAAGAAGCTATTAATACAAATCGTATATTGGTTGATATAATGAAAAAAGTATTAATTGAGGAAGGAATTGACCATAACTTTATTGCGTTTATTGATAGTACAGATAGAGAAGATACTGCAAAAATGCTAAAATGCGGAACTGATATAGATGTTGTTATTCCTCGTGGTGGGGAAAAACTTAAAAAGTTTGTTGTAGCAACAGCTACTATGCCAGTTATTGCTTCTAGTGGCGGGAATTGTCATATATTTGTAGAAGAAAGTGCTAATTTTGATATGGCAAATAAAATTATTGAAAATGCTAAAATAAGTAGACCTTCTGTATGCAATGCGTTAGAAACTTTATTAGTGCAAAGAAGTATTGCATCTAGTTTTCTTAATAATTGTTTGGAAAATCTATATAATAAAGGTGTAGAGATTCGTGGGACTAAAGAAGTACAAGGCTTTTTTGGAAAGACTAAAGTAATAGAAGAAGATGAGTTTTATACTGAATATGAAGATATGATTATTAAGGTAAAAATCGTTGATGACATAAATCAAGCAATTAGTTTAATTAATGAGTATAGTACTAATCATAGTGATGGTATAGTTACTGAAAATAAAGAACATGCAGATAAATTTGGAAGAGAAATAGACAGTGCGGTAGTGTATGTAAATGCAAGTAATCGTTTTACTGATGGTTTTTGTTTTGGATTAGGAGCAGAAATGGGTATTTCAACTCAAAAATTGCACGTTAGAGGACCTATTGGATTGAAAGAACTAACTAGTATCAAATACGTAGTTAGAGGCAATGGACAGGTGAGATTGTAATAATTTAATGTTTTTATTAGTTATTTCAAAATGTTGTTATAAAAGTTGCATTGATAATAATAATATGGTATAATTTAAGCTAATTTAAAAGATATATATACAAAAAAAACGAGGTTTTTATGAGAAAAATAGCAGTATTAACTAGTGGTGGTGATGCACCTGGAATGAACGCCGCAATACGAGCCGTTGTTAGATATGGCAACAGTTTGGGACTTACAGTTTATGGCATTCGTTGTGGTTTTGATGGACTGTTAAAAGGTGACTTAATTAAATTAGATAGAAGAGCAGTTTCTGATACCATTCAAAAAGGTGGTACTATGCTTATGACTGCACGCTGTCCTGAATTTATGGAATACAATGCTAGGAAAAAAGCTAAAGCTGTACTCGATGCTTATGGTATTGAGGGACTTATTGTAATAGGTGGTGATGGTTCTTTTAGAGGAATGAATGATTTCTATAATGATTTTGGTGTCCCTTGTGTTGGAATCCCTGGTACTATAGATAATGACCTTGCTTATACCGATTATACTTTAGGCTTTGATACAGCAGTAAATACTGTACTTGGTGCTATTAATAATATTAGAGATACAATGTCAGCACACAATCGTGCTTGTATTATTGAAGTAATGGGTAGAAGTTGTGGAGACATTGCTTTATATTCTGGAATAAGCGGTGGAGCAGAAATGATACTTGTTCCTGAAATTCCACTTGATATTGAAAAAATAAGAACGGAAATTATTAGTGATAAAATTAAGGGCAAAACCTCTGTTATTATTATTTTAGCAGAAGGAGTATGTGGTTGTGCGGAGTTAAAAAATCAAATATTAGAAACCGAACTTGATGGAATTCAAATTCGCACCGTAAAGCTTGGATATATCCAAAGAGGCGGAATGCCTTCAATGGCGGATAGAGTGCTTGCTGGAAGATGTGGAGTGCGTGCCGTAGATTTGCTTATTAGTAAAAATTGTGGTGGTAAAGTTGTTGGAATTAAAAACAACAAAATTATTGATATGGAAATAGATGAGGCATTAAAAGTGCCTAGAAAATTTGATAAAAGACTATTTGAAATAGCAACTATATTAGGAAAATAAAATTTAGGAGGACCTAGGATGAAAAATTTAGTTGGAGCTTGTATGTTTGGACAATCTGGTGGACCTACATCGGTTATCAATTCAAGTGCTGCCGGTGTTTTTAGTGAAGGATTAAAGCAAAAAAATATTACATATGTTTATGGAGCTGCAAACGGAATTAAAGGAATATTGAATGAAAATTTCTATGTTATTGATGATGAAGATATAAAAGAAATAGAGTTACTTAAATATACTCCTTCTTCTGCTCTTGGAAGTGTTAGATATAAATTAAAAAGTATTGAAGAAGATGATACAGATTATAAAAGAATTTTAGAAGTATTCAAAAAATATAATATAAGATATTTCTTTTATAACGGTGGTAATGATAGTATGGATACTTGTAACAAAATAAGCAAATACTTAATATCACAAGGATATGATTGTAATATCATTGGTGTCCCAAAAACTATTGATAATGATTTGTTTGGTACAGACCATTGTCCTGGATATGGTAGTGCAGCAAAATATGTTGCTACGACATTAATGGAATTATATTTAGATGCAACTGTATATGATAAAGGACAAATAACAATAGTAGAAATTATGGGTAGAAATGCAGGTTGGTTGACAGCGGCAAGTGCTTTAGCACAATATAAAGGACTTGGACCTGATTTAATTTATCTTCCTGAAAAAGCATTTGATATCGATAAATTTGTAAAGCAAGTACAAGATGTTGTAGATAAAAACAATGGAAAATGTATCGTAGCACTTAGTGAAGGTATCAAAACTAAAGAAGGTGTGTATGTAGCTGAAGCTGTTGCTGGTAGTGATGTGGCAAAAGATAGTTTTGGTCATTCACAACTTGGTGGTGTAGCATCTACACTAGCAGGATTAATAAGAAGTAGAATTGGTGGAAAAGTTAGAGCTATTGAATTTAGTTTAATGCAAAGATGTGGTGCTCATTTAGCTAGTAGAAATGATGTTATGGAAGCATTTATGGCTGGAGAATATGCAGTTAAATACGCTTGTGAAGGCGAAACTGATAAAATGGTAGTTTTAAATAGAAAAGAAGGCGATAAGTACGAAATAGAATATGGACTAATGGATATTGAATTAGCTGCTAATACAGAAAAAGCAGTTCCACTTAGCTGGATAAAAGACGATAATACAGGTATGACAGAAGAATATATCAAGTACGCATTACCTTTAATACAAGGTGAAAGTAAAGCACCATTGGAAGATGGACTACCTCGTTTTGCTAAATTAGAAAAAATAAAGGTAAAATAATTGACAAAAAAAGATGTCGCAAAAATAGTAAGGGAGAAGAAGCCTCTTACAAAAAAACAAATAATAATGATTAGTGTAGCAGTAGTGGTATTGCTTGCAATTATCGCCACTGCTATCACTTTACCGATAGTTTTATTAAATAAAAACGAATTTTTGCCCGAAGTTGTTGATTTTGACCAAAATAACGATGCTTATGTAAAAATAGGTTGGGATTCAGTTGCGGGTGCAACTAGTTATATAATTGAATATTATTACGATAAGATTGAAGAAGATGAAAGTAATGTTGTTACAGCAATGACGACAGCAAAAACTTATCAGATTCTAAGAAGAAAAGGCGTTCTTGCATTTAGAGTTAAGGTATTAAAGGATAATAAAAAAGGTGAATTTTGCCCTTGGCAATTTTTCAATGTATCTCCGCTTATTTTAGAGAAAACCTCTAATGTAGGATTGAATACTAATGGTGTATTGAGTTGGGATAAAGTAAAATATTTGGATATCCAAACTTTGAAGGAAGTTCCTACTTACCAAATTGAAATAAGTTTTACTGGAGATTTAGTTACTAATGCTGTATCAAATAAGTTTATTGTATATGAAAATATAGCTTTAATAAACCAATACATAAGTACATTGATTTCATATGATGAAGGAGTAGATGAGTGGCAAGATGTTACGCTTACAGTTAGGGTAAAAGCCTTAAATTACAATAAAATTGGCGATATTATATTCACTGATGATGATTATGAATATTTGTACAATGCTTACGAAGAAAATGAATATTACGAAAGTGTAATAATTATAAATAAACAAAAATATAGAGATATTAAAGGATAGAGAAGAAAATGGTAAGAAACGATATAAGAAATATTGCAATAATAGCCCATGTAGATCATGGCAAAACAACTTTAGTAGATGGAATGTTAAGACAAGGTGGAGTATTCAGAGATAATCAGTATGTTCCTACTTGTGTTATGGATAATAATGACCTAGAAAGAGAAAGAGGAATCACTATTTTATCTAAAAATGCATCAGCTGTATATAAAGGTATTAAAATTAATATTGTAGATACCCCTGGACATGCAGATTTTGGTGGTGAAGTAGAGAGAGTCTTGAAAATGATTAATGGTGTTGTTTTATTAGTTGATGCTTATGAAGGACCAATGCCACAAACTCGTTTTGTATTAAAAAAAGCTTTAGATTTGAACCACAAAATAATTATTTGTATCAACAAAATAGATAAAGCTGATGCAAGATGTGCAGAAGTTTTAGATGAAGTATATGACTTGTTATTTGAGCTAAATGCAAATGAAGAACAAATAGACAGTCCAATTATTTATTGCAGTGGTCGTGCGGGAGTTGCTACTTTAGACCCAAATGAACAAGGTGAGAATTTAGACCCACTTTTTGAAGCAATAATTAATCATATTGACCCTCCAGAAGGCGATGAAAACGGAGATTTACAAGTTCTTATTTCTTCAATAGATTATAATGATTATGTTGGAAGAATAGCTATTGGTAGAGTTGAAAGAGGTTCTATGAAGCAAAATCAAGATATTATTATTTGTGAAGATGGAACGGATAAATGCAAAAAAGAAAAAATAACAAATATTTATCAATTTGATGGATTACAAAGAACTCCAGTAGAAAGTGCTAAAGTGGGCGACATAGTTAGCTTTAGTGGTATGGCAGGTATAACTATCGGGGAAACTGTTTGTTCTCCTAATAATGTACAACCATTGCCTTTTATGAAGATTGGAGAACCTACATTACAAATGGTATTTGCAGTAAACAATAGTCCATTTGCAGGAACTGAAGGTAAGTTTGTTACTAGTAGACATTTAAGAGCTAGATTGCAAAAAGAATTATTAAAGGATGTATCTTTGAAAGTTGAAGATGGTAAATCTGCTGATGAATTTTTGGTTAGTGGTAGAGGTGAAATTCACTTATCTATTCTTATCGAAAATATGCGTAGAGAAGGCTTTGAATTCCAAGTAAGTACACCTAGAGTAATTTTCAAAATGATAGATAATGAAAAGTATGAACCAATGGAAAAAATTTCTATAGATGTACCTGATAAATCAGTTGGGGCAGTTATGCAACAAATGGGCAAAAGACAGGGTGAGTTATTAGAAATGCTACCTACAGGTACTCGTACTAAATTAGAGTTTAATATCCCAGCTAGAGGTCTTTTGGGTTACCGTAGTGACTTTATGACTGAAACCAAAGGTGAGGGCATTTTGAATTCAATATTTAATGGTTATGAGAAATGTAAAGGGGCAATGCCTCGTCGTACTTGTGGAACTTTAGTGGCATTTGAGTCAGGCGATGCTGTGGCTTATGGCTTGTATAATGCACAAGGAAGAGGTTCTTTATTTATAGAACCAGGTACAAAAGTTTATGCTGGAATGGTAGTTGGAAAATCACCAAAAGCTGAAGATATTTCTGTTAATGTATGTAAGAAAAAGCATGTTACTAATATGCGTTCTTCGGGTGCAGATGAAGCTTTAAGATTGGAAACACCAATCAAATATAGTTTGGAAGAAAGTATAGAGTTCTTAGAACCTGATGAAATGCTAGAAGTTACGCCAAAGAGCTTGCGTATAAGGAAAGTTGTTCTTAATCATGCGGAAAGAATGAGAAGTGCTTTAAAAGATAAAAATTATTAATTGAATTTTTAGTTAAATTAATGTATTATATCTTTAAGTACGAAATTTGATAAAGAGGTAAAAAATGGCTAAACAGAATAACAACAATAATAATAATAATATTGGTTTGTTGCGATATCTTACTTTTGATAAAGAAGCAAGAGCCGATGACCAAGTTACTAAACCTATAGAAGGCGGTAGGTTAAAGTATATATTGAGCACTTTTAGAGCACATAACAGTGATCTAACTTTGCCCAATGTACTTTACTTAATAACATTGTTGCCGATGATAGCGGTTTATGTTTTTTTGCAAATTTTTACAATAGAAAAAGCTAGTTATGTTCTCAACGGAATTAATAATATTCCATATTTTATGTCTGGCATTGGTTTGGGAATTAGCTCATCATCTAATCTATTAGAAGCACAATTAAATACATTAAATGTTTATTATATGTATTTCTTAGGATTGGCTGTAGGATTTTTTATTATGAGTATTGGGCTAGCAGGCTTGATGCGAATTACTATGAAATTTCTATGGAAAGATAGTTTTATTACAAAAAAAGATAGTTATGGGAATAATGTTCCTAGAACTGTACTAGAATTTTTTAACGGTATTAAAAAATACTGGTGGCAAATGCTAGTATGGGGTCTAATTGGAATGATTTTAATAGCAGGAGTTTCTAGTAGCGTCATTTATTTTGTAGGAAATTTTTGGGCAGGTACTGCAGGTGCTGGAGTTTACATAATATTAATATTTTCAATAATAGTAGGTGTAATTGGTTCGATGTTTTTAATGTTTATGCCTTCAATGATTGTTATGTATAATATACCTTTTAGCGCTAAAATTAAAAATAGTTTGATATTAACTTTCCAAATGTTTATGCCCAATTTGATTGTGCTTGCAGTTATTGCAGCGCCAATATTGGCAATTGCCCTTACTTCCGGACTTGCAAATGTAGTATTTGTTGCATTAATAATAGTTTTTGGTGGTAGTTTTTATAGCATTTTAGTTGGTGGGTATGTCCAATATTATGCAGAAAAAATTATTACACCAGTTGCAAATGCTAGAGCAAATAAGAGCGGAAAGAAAAAAATCAAAAATAATATGTAAGTTATCCAAAATATTTTATAAAATATAGTTCTTGACAAGTTCCCTATTATATATATATAATATATATATGTAGTATGGGAACTTTTATTTTTAAAGGAGGCAATTATGAAAAATAAAAATATTTACAATAGCAAAAATGGTTTTAAGTTAATTTTTATTTTATTAACAACTTTATTGTTAATTTTGTTTGTTGTCTCAAATATATTTACAAATATATCAAAAGTTCCTGCAAGCGCTGATGGAATGGTAATAAGCAGTCCTATTTATGCAGAACAACCAATTGCTCCTACATTAGTTGAATTTGAAAGTGTTTCTCAAAAAGTAACTTATGCTTTTGGTTTGGACAATAAAGTAAGTACTGAAAATTATTATATATTTACTAAGCTTGTTGACAATGAAAATATTAATTTTAGAGTAGCAGAAATGGATTATAGTTCAGCTAATGTTGCTAAATTGAATCAGTATTTCAAATTTATGAGAAATGTATATGATAAAAAAACTTTAGTAGATGATGAAGGTACTTCATATGAGGATGTTGTAGAAGATGAGTCTAAAAAAATAAATGAATTTCCAGATTGGACAATGCAAAGTAGTGGGGAATCTTATATTTTAAGTTCGACAGTAGTCGGTGAAAGATGGGATGGCACTACCTTCAATGGTAGTTTAGATGAAATTGATGCAGCAGGTACTTATGTAATTAATTCTATTACTGTTAAATTAAATGAAGATAACTATACAAATGTTGTTACAAGTTGTAATTTAATGATTGTTTTCAAAGCTCAAATTAAAATTAATCAAGCAGCATTAGATTCGTTATTTAATGGTAACAATCAATTTAATTTGGATTATTCAGATAGATCGTATGGTAATTTTGATAATATGCGTCAATTATTAAATTTTTGCAACAATACAGGCAGTGTACAAAACGATAAATTTTATTTTAAAAATAATGGTATAGATTTAATCCAATTTTACAATTTTGGCAATGCAAGTCACACTCCTTCAATTAATGTAATCGGAGATTTAAACGATGTTTTTGCGAGAATGAGTTTAGATTGGTATTTAGATGATTTACTAATTGATTCATCCACAGCAATAACTGATGCTGATGATTATGTAATTAAAATTTCTAATGGTGACAATTTTGAGTATTTTTCTGAGTACACGGCAGAAGTTGATGAAATCACAGGAAAAGAATATTTATTAAATGCTTTAGATAATGTAGTTAAATTAGATGAAGTAATAGAAATGGTTGTTGGAGATGGCAATTCTGAATTTGAAAAACCTATTACGATAGAAAAAAGAAAATTAAATTTGGCTGAAAATGCTGGAGTAAGTATTGTTAGAGAAAGAGAATTTAATAGAAATGCTGAAGCTTATATGTTGTTTGATACGGATATGAAAGATATAAGTTTGGACGATTGGATAAATAAATACAATGGTATATCAAGTGATTATTCTAATTTGTATACTTATTTTCAAGATGAAGAACTAAATATTTTAGATTTTTCGAAATCATATTTTACAGATACCTATGCTGGAGAATATGATGGTTCGAAATCTGTTAAAATGGGAATAAGCATAAATGATAGAGTTTCTCCTGATTTAACTTATTGGTCTACAATAAAGAATTATACAGTAGTAATGGGATATTGGAATAACGAAACTTATAATCAATTCCCGATTGAAAGCATAATAAGCGGAACTAATTGTTTTGATTTGGCTACTGTTAAAGACGGGGATACAACATTATTCGATGGTAAATTTACCATAACTCCTAATAATTTATCCATGGCTTATGGGGTAGAAACACGATATTCATATGGTACATATTTTAATAATTCCGATTTTAATTTTTCATCAATGGTTAGCGTAAAAGGCGAAATCCAAACTCTTAATTGGAAAACTACTATAATGAAAGGTATTTTGGATGTTAGCAATTTAGCTAGAGATACAGCAAATAATACTGTTTATATTGGTATTATGACTTGTAAAAAAAATAATGATGCGGCAATTGGAGATGTTGCTTACACTGATGGACAAAATGACAATTATACTTTGTATGATGGAAGATTATATGCGGGTGATTATTATTTTTATTATAATGTTGCAGTAGTGCACAAAGAGTCATCTGTACTTTATGATGGTAAGGTAACTCCAAGTCAAGGTGTATTTCTTATACCTGATAAAAATGGTAATATTGTAGCCAAAATGAATTTGGGTAATTTGCAAAAATTAATTATTGAAAATTTGAAGCTTGCTGTTAAAGTAAATAGTATGGATGTTGATAAAGAATATGATGGTACGGCAGAATTAACATCATTTAATGCTGTGTTGACTGGAGATTCTATAAAGTCAGGTGATGAAGGTTATATTCAAACTATATTTAATGCAAATTATGCAGATAAGAATGCTAAAGTAGGATTAACGATATATCCTGATTTTAGAATTGAATATACAACTCTTGGTCAAGGTCAAATTGATTTTGCTATACAAAACGGTACTCCGATAGAGAATACGACTGCGTACAAAGTTCGGAATAGTTATGCTTTAAACACTGATAGTGTGAGTGGTTTTATAAATAAGGGTTCAATTACAAAATTAGATATTAATATTAATATTATTGAGGAAACAACAAATGGGGGATATCCTTATTATAGTAAAGTTTATGGAGAAAATAATTTTGTTGTAATTAGAGTTATCAAAAAAAATGAATTATTACCAGATAGTACTGTGGCTTTACAAGATTATTATTATTATTTCCAAAGCTATGTAAATAACGGTATTGTCCCAGCTAGTGAATTGCCTAGTAAATTAAGTATTCCTAATTTGGACCATTGTATAAAATTTGAATTGTCAGGATTCTTATTAGGTGAAGGTTTTAAATGGACTTATAATTATCAATCTTCTAATTTGGAAGATTTTATGGCGAATACTAAAACAGATTTTAATTCTTTCTTTACTTGGAAGGATGGAGATATTGACATAGAGCAATATACCGATAGTTGTGTAGACGAAAATTCGTATTATACTTTAAGCATAAATAACGCTAGCGTGTTAAATGAATTATTGATTAATTATAATATTATTAATGTTGGCAAAGAAAAAGCTTATTTGTTTATTGATAAATTAGATTTGAAAGAGGGTTTTGTAGTGATACAAGATGACCCAAATAATCTATATAGAGAATATAGCAATGAATTTCAAATCGAAGATATGGTTACTAATGGTGGGTCGAGTAAAGCTGTATTTAATATTAGTGGACATGAAGAAAGTGATTATATTGTGTCACAACTTGAATTTGAAGCCCAAACTTTAACTAGTTTAATAACTGTAACTACTTTTAACAATGCTACTTTTGATGCTAGTAATGATGATATTTCGAAAATGAAGTTGGCTGGCATTTATCATATGAGATTTAATTTGCCAGCAAGTAAAAATTATAAAGGTGCAACATTTGAAGGTAATGTTACTATAAGCGGTAAAAAAGTAACTAGTTATATTACTTTTGCCGTAAGACAATATTTAGAAGAAAATCCAATTTTTAATGATAGTTGTGATTTGTTTAAATATCCTAGAAGTCAAAATGAAAGATTAATGTATAGTTATTATGTAAAAATAGATCAAATTACACAAACAAGTTACTCAATTTATGCTTATCCATGTGAAGTTGATGGTATTATTAAATATAAATTAGTAGAAGATGATAGCATAGCGGATGTAAACTACTTACAACAAGTAGCAACTTTGCAATATATTGTTTTTGATGAAAGCGATCCAGAAACAGACCTTAATAAAAAGAGCATGATAAATACAATAATTTTTGATGGTTTTTTGAGTGATCATACATTAACTACTAATAATATTATGCCAACGATAACTATTTCAAAAAATTCTACTTGTGATGCTCAAGCTAATGGATATCAAGGCGGTATAACCGCTGTTGGAGCTTCAGCTCCCAATTATAATTTTATTGATGGTACAGGCTCTTTGTTCGTTTTGAAAAAAGCATTATTAATTAATTTACTTGATAATAACCAAACAGGTGTTTACGCAGGTAAGATGTTAGTGCCAAATTATCTTTTGTTAGATGATGATAGTGCAGATTTAACATTGGAACAGAAAACTGAAATGGATAGCCGATTAAAATCTGCAGGAATAGCAGGTCTTGCAATTACTGTCTTGCAATATTGGAATGAAAATAATATTGAAGTTACGCAAAATAAACCTGAAGATTTAACTGATGTAGGTAAATACATTATAGAATTAAAGGTTAAAGTGTTAAAACAAGGTAATAATTATGCACCAAGTAAAACAGTTGTAAATATGACTTATACGATTACTCCTATGCAAATTGTTTTCATAGAAACGGAAAGAAATAAAGAAATACTTTACAATAGTTTTGATTATGAAATAGGTGAATTTAGCCAATATTTTACTGGTAACAATAGTAATTGGGGAACTGTAGATATTTCTTCGATAATTAATAGTGACAATATTACTGTGGATGTAATTAATAGTGCAGATATATATAGTTTGACGATAAAAGGTACTATTAAATCTGAAAACAGAAAGAATATTTATTTTGAAAAAGATGGTGATACTTATTTATACGAAAAAGAAGAAACGATTATTATTACGGTTGCTGCTTCAGCAAATTATGATGTCGCAATTTCTACTAGAATAGGAAATATAGGAGACGAATCATTTAGTGGTATTTCATTTGCTAATGAAGCGGGTTTTAAATATATATATAATTCATTAACTTATCTACCGAGTATTAGCTATACAGGTTTAATTGGGAATGTTGTTTTAGATAATTCATATGAGATATTTGATGAAAGTATGACGGCTAGTGGTCAAATAATAAAAAATGCGGCAACTTATTATATTGTTTATACTGTAAATGCAAAAGATTCACCTAATTATAATAAGAATTATTTTTCTTATGAAAATGCACAAGCAAAAATATTTAAAATAATTGTAGGAAAAGCACCATTACTTGTAAAAATCGCTTTTGATGAAGGATATTCCGCTAAAAAAACTTATTTAGATGAAAACAGTGTAATTGGCGACCATATGTTCTTAGCTTATAGTGGATGGGCTTATGGGGAAAATGAAAACACATCTTTAAATATGATTTTGCCAGAATATGCACCAGTTATAGATTGGGGTTCTGTTACTAAAAATACTTTTATTGGAACATATTCAATACGACCAATATCCGTTGGAAATACTAGAGATTTAAGTAACTATTATTTTGTTTATGATGGTTCTGATATTTTATTTACAATATATAAAGCAGATCCTAAGTTGATAGTATATGGTGAATGGGACAATAACGAAGAGCCTATAGAGGATGTTTATTATAATTATTATATATATAAAGGGAAAACGTTAAAACCACTGATTAAGAGAAGATATAACGATATGTATATTAATGATTTACTAGAAATACAAGGTGACGGTAATAACGAAATAAGATGTGTTGGTTTGTTTACTGGGAATAAAGATGTTGATATAGATGCAGATAATAAATTGATTGATCAATCTAAAATTGATACATCAGTAACGGATTGTCTAAATGTAGGTGCGTATATATTTGAAATAACAGTAGGCGCATCTA
>JBAXZI010000019.1:0-28700 GCA_041670385.1 Clostridia bacterium
TTCTCAATTATTATATCAAAAACAGGTTTCACAAATTAATACAATAACATTAAAAATAGCAAATATTATGAATAATGAATATAATACTAAAAAAATGAAGATTGGTCATTATTTGGATAAATTGGAGACATTAAGTCCCACAAAATTACTAAATAAAGGTTATTTTAGGATAACTCACGAAAAAAGAATTTTTAATTCGGTAAAAGATTTAGTAGTTGGAGAAGATATAAATATTGTAGGAATTGACGGCAAAGCAACCGCAAAAATAATAAGTAAGGAGATGACTAAAGCTAATGATATACGAAAATAATATTAAAGAATTAGAAAAGATATTAAAACAATTAGAAGAAGAAAAACTTTCCTTAGAAGACAGTTTGAAACTTTACGCAATTGGTGTAGAACTAGCCAAAGACAGTTTGGAAGAACTTAATACATTCAAAGGAAAAATGGAAATTTTAGACAAACAACTAAAAGAATTGGAGATACCTAACGATGACGACTGATTCATTTCAAGCATATTTTGAAGTAAGATTAAATGCAACTATAGAAACAATAAAACCTGAAGTACCAGAAAGATTATATGAGGCTATATATTATACAATTTCTTCTGGTGGCAAAAGAGTAAGACCATATTTGATGTTTTTGATTGCCGATTTATTAAATGTTCCTAAAGAAAAAGTTTTAGGACAAGCAATAAGTTTAGAATGTATTCATACTTATAGTTTGATACACGATGATTTGCCTTGTATGGACGATGATGACTATCGCAGAGGTAAAGAATCTTGTCATAATAAATTTGGTGAAGCAATGGCTATTTTATGTGGAGATTCTTTATTGAATTTTGCATATGAAAACTTATTCAATACATTAATAGAAGATAATTCATTATTGGAAAGTTGTAGGTATTTAGCAAAAAAGGCAGGTAGTACCGGTATGATAAATGGACAAATGGTAGAATTGTTTTCATTTAATATGACCGAAGATTTATATAAATTTATATATGACAAAAAAACTTCTGAACTTATTAAAGCAGCAATTATGGTGCCGGTAATAATTGCAGGAGTTGAAAATAGTGAAGCTTATGAAAAATTTGCTGAAAATTTAGGATTGATGTTTCAATTAATGGACGATTTAATTGATTATGATAAAGACGAAGGTTCTCTTGCGCAACATTGGGGCAAGAAACAAACTAAAGAAAAAATAGATAGTTTATCTGATGATATCAATATGTTTTTAGATACAATTGAAGATAGTAATGCAAAAAAAGATTTGTCAGAATTTGTAAAATTTCTTTCAAATAGGTCAAAATAATATATATAATTGATTATTTTGATACAATGTGATATAATAAAGTATGGTGGCACAGTATTCTAGTCAGTTACGATATTGTGAGGGCGGGACTAAAAAACCGTTAAAGAGCATATCGATGAAGTTTCTTGTGCTGGCCTTGGTTGCCCAAATCAGGGCTGGTGCTGGGAGTTAAGATTTTTGGGCGTTTTGTAATGGCATACAAAAGCCGACCCAATTATCGTGGAGACCTATCTCGGCGGAAGTATTCACTCTTTTGCTGAATAGGATTAAACCTGTATTGCGGTAAATAATATCTGTGTGCAGTGTAGCTTGCCTTGAGTGGGATGTGCGGATTAGGGGTCGATTAGAATCTCGTTGGCCAATGTAGATTCTAGATAATGCCCTATGAAATATATCTGCAAAAGAGGATAGGCGATATCAAAACTGTTAAGGAAAACTTCTAGACTGAAAAAACTGGAGATTATAGTGTGTTCTAAGTGGCGATTCGGTTCAACTATGAGCAATCAAGTTGCTTGATCATTAAAAGGAAACTGCGCAAACGGCGACGTAGCGTTGATCTTGGGGAAACCCTACCGAACCTATGACGCAAGGTTTATCTGGTTTTAGCCACCATTTTTTAATAAAATTTATATATATAATATATATATGATTAAAGGATTTTATGCTCAAAGATAATTCGGAAAATACAGAAAACAATAAATCTGCAATAAATAAAAAAAAATTAGATAGCAATAATGTTGCTATAAATCCACAATCCAAAAAAATAAACCCAAAAAAAAGTGGTGGATTAAATAAAGTTACTATTTGGACTATAAAAATCACAATAATTACGCTTTGTTTATCAGTTGTAGTTAGTTTTATAACCGAAATTGCTTCAAGCAAATCAAATGTAATTATTTCTATATTAATTCTATCTATTTTGGTATTAATTAGCATAGTATTTGATGCAATAGGCGTTTCTGCTACATCTTGTGACCTTTCGCCATTACTTAGTATGGCATCTAGAAAAGTAAAAGGTGCAACTGTTGCTGTAAAACTAGTTAAAAATGCAGAAAAAGTAAGTAACATATGTGCTGATGTAGTCGGGGATATGTGTGGAATCATAAGTGGTAGTTGCTCTGCGGCAATTGTATTAAAATTTGCTATGGACAATCCAAAAATGTATCTTTTTAATATACTAATTAGTAGTCTTGTAGCTGCTCTTACAGTAGGCGGAAAAGCCTTCTTTAAATCTATAGCTCTCAAAAATTCAAAAGAAATGATTATGCTAACTAGCCGAATTATTGGCGTATTTTATCACCCTAAAGCTAAATAATTATTTTATTAGTTTTATTTTATTGTTTTTATTTTTATTAATTATCTTGCATAAAATATTAAATTAATGTATAATATACATAATAATATATAAGGAAAACTTAATGATGAAATTTGGAATTTATTCTAATGTAACAAGAGATTTAGATGGAAATGCTGGTATAAAACTAGCTAATTTTCTCGTAAAAAACAATATTGAATTTGCATTATGCGCAGATTTATCCATATCTAACTTACCTTATGTATATTATTCTAACGAAGATTTAGCACAAAATTGTGATATAGTAATAGTTTTGGGTGGAGATGGTACAGTTTTGCATTATGGTAAAATTTGCGCTAAATACAATACACCAATTTTCGCAGTTAATGTAGGTAGAGTTGGATTTTTATCTGAATGTGACACAACAAGTATGTTTGATAATATATTAAAAATTATTAATGGTAAATATTTTCTTGAAAAAAGAAACTTATTAAAAGTGGACCTTGGAATAAAACATTATTACGCATTAAATGATTGTATAATCACAAGAGATGTCCATAATTCACTAATAGAATTGGATTATTATGTAAATGATACTTGGGTAACTCATATAAGAGGCGATGCATTAGTTATTGCGACACCTACAGGCTCTACAGCGTACTCTTTGTCTGGTGGTGGACCAATTGTTGCACCAGATGTAAAAGGTATTCTAATTACGCCAATTTGCCCGTATACATTATTTTCTAGACCATTAATTGTTGGACAAGACAATATAATAACTGTAAAAATTAAACCAAATTGTATCGGATATATAAATATAGATGGCGAAGACATACTGAATTTGAAAGGCGGCGAAATTATTAATGTTAGCAAAGCTGACGTAAAACTTGATTTCGTTCGTATGACAACAAGCAGTTTTTATACAAAAATATCGAAAAAAAATAAAACTATGGAAATGGAGTGAAATAAATGTCAGTAAGAGATGAAAGACAAAAGAGGATTTTGCAGCTTATTAAAGAAAAAGAAATTAATACACAAAACGAACTAACTAATTTATTAAAAAGTGAAAACTTTGAAGTAACACAAGCTACAGTTAGTCGTGATATTAATGAACTTAAACTTACCAAAGAAACTGGTGAAATGCAAAAATATAGATATACCCAAAGACAAATTAATCATCAACTTAATAAACTTACTTCACTTTTTGCAGATAGTGTGATAAGTATCACTGTTGCACAAAATCTACTTATCCTAAAAACTTATGCGGGTACAGCAAATACTGCTTGTTTATTTTTAGATGAAGCAAGCTATCCTGAGATATTAGGGTCTATTGCTGGAGATGATACAATATTCTTAGCGACAAAAACTGAAGAAGATGCAATAATGGTAGCAAAATTATTGAAGGAGTATACTAGAAATTGATTAGCCATATCAATATAAAAAATATAGCTCTAATAAAAGAACTTACTTTAGAACTTAATAATGGGCTTAATGTATTAAGTGGAGAAACGGGTGCAGGTAAATCAATTATTATTGATTCACTAAGCTTTGTTTTGGGCGATAGAGCCGATAGGTCGCTAATTAGATTTGGCGAAACAAAAGCAAGAGTTGAAGTCGTTTTTTCTAACTTTGAAAACAACAAAACACTATTGGATAAGTTGGAAGAATATGATATAGAAATAGAAGATGATATCCTTATTGTGTCTAGATTAATGACTGACACAAAGATAGAATGTAGGATAAATGATAGGATAGTTACATTAAGCACACTACGAAATATAGTTAGTATTTTAGTAGATATACATTCTCAAAATGAGCATCAATCTTTGTATAAAGTATCCAATCATATCCGTGTTTTAGATAAGTATAGTTCTAATTTAGATAAAGAATTAGAATACTTTAATTCATTAATGGTTGATTATAAGGCAAATAATAACAAATTAGCCAATTTCCTTACAGAAGAAGAAAGAGAGCGTCAAATTGGACTTCTTACCTATCAAATTAATGAAATAGAAAATATTAATTTGAAAGATAATGAAGAAGATGAGTTACTCAATGATAGGAATAGATACTATAATAGTCAAAGCATTTTTACCGGATTACAAAATGCTTCACAAAGCATAGAAGGTACGCAAACCTATGGTGGTATAATTGCTATAAAGCAAGCTATCAAAAATTTACACGAAATAGAAAAATATGATAGTGGTATTGTAGAATTAATAGAAAGATTGGATAGTTCAGCTATTGAATTAGAGGATATATCGACCACAATAAACGATATGTTATATAATGCTGAAAATTGCAACTTTGATATAAATTATATAGAAGAAAGAATAAATTCCATCAAATCATTAAAAAGAAAATATGGAAAAACTAAAGAAGATATTGATAAATTCTTAATAGATTCTAAAAATGAACTAGATAATTTGTTATATTCACAAAATTCTATTGACAAATACGTAGTAAAAAAGGCTATTTTAGAAGAAAATCTAATAACAACCGCTAATAAGCTACATAACATAAGAACTAATAATGCAAATAAATTTAGTAAAGAAATAATGAAAAATTTGCAACAATTAGGTATGAAAAACTCTGTTTTTGAAGTTAAAATTGAGTTAGCTGATGATATATTGTCTAATATGAATACGAATGGTGCAGATAATGTAGAGTTTATGTTGTCTCCCAATTTAGGAGAACCACCAAAACCTCTTGCAAAAATAGCCAGTGGCGGTGAAATAAGTAGATTTATGCTTGCATTAAAGAATGTAATAGCATCGGTAGATGAAATAGATACCCTAATATTTGATGAAATAGACACTGGAATATCAGGTATAATTGCTAAAGTAGTAGCAACAAAGCTATGGGATATTGCTAAATCAAGACAAGTAATTGCAATAACACACTTGCCACAACTAGCATCTATGGCCGATACTAATTATTTAATTCGTAAAGATGAAATAAATGGAAAAACTCTTACATCAATAGAAAAATTAGATATTGATAAAGTATATTCGGAATTAATGCGACTTTCCGGAGCAGTGGAAGATAGTGATATAGGTCTTTCAAGTGCAAAAGAAATAAAAAAATGGGCAGAAAACTACAAACTAAATTCTAAATAATACAAATATATTTTATGGCAAAATTTGTCATTTTTTAACTAATTTTACATATATTTATTTTTAAGAAATAATCAAAATTTTAATCAAATTATTTGTTTTTTTGACAAATAATTATATATGCTCAATTTATCGTTATATACTTAACAAAATACCATAAATTAACATATTTAGAATTAAGTATTTTACAATTATTGCTAATTTGGAATTATATTTACAAATTATAAATATTTTAGACATATTCTACCACACTAAAATTATTATTAAGGAGAAAGAATATGGATAAAAAAATTAAAGCAAATTCTAGTAAACTTTTAGTTTTAGCATTAATCTTTACTATTATCTGCACTAGCATAAGTTTAGGTTTTTTGACAATTTTTACTAAAAGTACTCAATCCCAAAATACACAAATTGAAAATGAAATTCAGAGCAATACCGTTGCTACTCTTAATTCAAGCGACCTTGTTTCCACGAACTGGGATAGCTTTGCAAATATTAATGAGAAAGCAAGACCTATTGGAAAATTTCCGACAACAACTGGAAGTAACAATAGAGAGAGCGTTTTTATAGGTGGCACGCCTATAGGAATAGTCACTAAGGCAAATAAATTGGTAGTTGCAGAATTTGTTGATGTAGTTACAATAGACGGTGCATATTCGCCTGCTATGAGAGCGGGTATTATAAAAGGTGATTTAATTATTAGTGTAGATGGTATACAAATTGATAATTTATTTCAATTAAATGATATTATCACAAATTCTATTAAAGAGGTTGTTGTGATAGTATTAAGGAGTAATGAGGAGCATTGTTTTAAGGTATTGCCGGTAGAAGACTTGACGCAAAATTGCAAAAAAATAGGTATAAAATGTAAGGGAGAATTAAGTGGTATTGGCACATTGACTTTTATAAGAAGTGATAATAGATATGGAGCATTGGGACATTTTATTGCAGATGAGTACGGTTATTCTGAAATATATCAAAAAGGCAATATTTATAATACTAATATAGATGGATTTATTAAAGGCGAAGAGGGCAAAGCAGGCGAATTAAAAGGCAGTATTGATTTCAGTGCACCATCTATTGGAACTATTGATAAAAACATATTAACGGGTATTTATGGAACTATTGATGAGAAATTAAAACTTGATAGAAAATGTTATGAAATAGCTTCTAGAGATGAAATTAAGGTGGGTAAAGCACAAATTTATACAACAATTGAAGGTAAAACACCTAAATTTTATGATATTGAAGTAGTTAAAAAGGAAAAACAAGAAGGATTATTAGATAAAAGTATGGTTATTCGAATTACTGACAAAACTTTATTAGATGCAACTGGTGGAATTTTACAAGGTATGTCAGGCTCACCAATAATTCAAAATGATAAAATCATAGGTGCCGTAACGCACGTGTTTATCAACAATCCTGCTTTAGGATATGGTGTATATGCCGATTGGATGATAGATAATTAATATAATAATCAAGTAATATTTTGTATAAAATTGTCATATATTTTAGTGTGAGAACAAGAATAAATACAAAATGTAGAATTTTAATAAGTGATATGATAAACGCATACAAGCGTAATAAAATTGTTTATATAGCAATGCTTGTATGCTTTTTGTTTGCTTTTATCAAATGTCTATTTGATGCACCTCGATATGTAGACAGTTATTCTAAAAATTGTATATATATACAAATTCAAAACGGTGACTTTAATTTATTTATGTTTTATCTAAAAATCTTTTTACCTATTATGATGTTATTTATTTTATCTTTTTTACTTAGTCTTAATCTATATTTATTTATGGCAAGCTATGTGATAATGTACATATTTATAAGAAAATTCTTTTTGTACTTGTTTGCAAGCTGTTTAATATCCGGCATTTGTGGCTATTTATGTTTGATTCTTTGTTGGATACCGCTAATTATTGTTATTTCTGTAGTCTATTGCAAATTTTTCCTAAAAATTAGCGAATATATATGTAATTGCCCACATTATAAATATAAATACATAACGCCATATTCGTGCGGGTGGAAAAAAACAAGAATTATATTGTTAAAATACATTTTATACACAAATATTTTTGCTTTAATATATGGTTCTTTACTAATTGCCGTACTTAGTTTAATTTATTAATTTTTTTATGAATTTTTTAATATATATTTCACAAACTATTTTTTGTAAGGAGAATAGTTATGAAAAAAATATTTAGTGTTTTATGCGTATTTTTGTTTGCAGCAATAGTTTGTACAATTCCTGTTGTTAACAATGCTTATGCAATGGATACAACAAAGCAAGTTAATCAGTTTAAGTCAAGAGCAATATATGTAGTGGATAATGATACAAACACGGTTTTATTAGAAAAAAACAGTGATACAAGGTATCCAATTGCTAGTATGGTTAAGATAATGACACTATTACTTACCTATAATGCTATTGATGAATGCAAATTTGATTATGATACAACCATTACTATAAGCGATTATGCAAGTAGTATGGGCGGTTCACAAATGTTTCTAGAAGCCAATGAAGAATATACAATAAATGATTTAATTAAGGGTGTAACTGTGTGTAGTGCCAACGATGCAGCTGTTGCGCTAGCAGAAACAATTAGCGGTGACATATCAAGTTTTGTAAGCTATATGAATAGCTATGCTAAAGAATTAGGAATGGAAAATACTTTATTTTGTAATGCGACAGGACTACCAGATAGTGGAGAACAATATTCCACAGCAAAAGACGTAAATATAATGACTAAAGCCCTTATAGGTCACCCAAAATATTTTGAGTATTCAAAAATTTGGATGGAAGATTACACGCATCCTGACGGAAGAACCACACAAATGGTAAATACCAATAAATTAATTAGGTTTTATAAGTATTGTGATGGTGGTAAGACTGGATTTACTAATGAAGCAATGTTCTGTTTGTCAGCTACAGCAAAAGTGAATGATTTGCGTATTATCGCAACCGTTCTTGGCTCACCTGATAGCAAAACTAGATTTGCTGAAATAAGTAATTCATTTAATCATTGTTTTGCAAATTATGAAAACAGAGTTTTACTAAAAAGTGAGGATGCAATAAATTGTAATTTGGCAGTCAAAAAGGCAAAAGAATTACCAACAGAAGTATATTGTGATAGAACTTTAGCATTGTTTGGAAAAAAGGGAGAGCAAAGTGAATACAAATTCAAGGTTGATTTAAAAAATAATTTGGTTGCTCCTATCCCTGCTAGCACTGAATTGGGCACAATTTCAGTTTTAAATTCCGAAGGGAAAGTGCTTTGCAAAGGATTAATATATTCGAAATCCGATATAACAAAAAGAAGTTATTTAGATAATATCGATGTAGTACTTCAAAATTGGTTTTTATAATTAATGCCTTAATGTAAATCAAAAACAATTTATATAAGAGAGGGAGTATTTTTATAAGAATGCTCCCTTTTTTGTAAAATTAAGCTAAAATTAAGTTTATATATGTATGTTTAATATAATAAAGTATGATTGACTTTTTACAATAATTTTGATATCATCAATCGAGAGGAAAATAAATTTATGTTTATATTTAATGTTATTAATAGTGGTGCAAATATAGGTGAAATAATTTTATGTATTTTATCATTTTTAGTTGCTGCAATGTTGGCAATAGTAATACACGAAGTTGCTCACGGTTATGTCGCCCTAAAATGTGGCGACCCAACGGCAAAATTGCAAAATAGACTTACACTTAATCCTGTAGCTCATTTTGATATAGTCGGATTACTTATGATGATTCTAGTTGGTTTTGGTTGGGCAAAGCCCGTTCCTATTAATCCGAACAATTTCCGTAACCGCAAAAAAGGTATGATTCTTGTTTCTTTGGCAGGTGTAGTAAGCAATCTTATTATGGCAGCTACTGGATTATTAATTCTATTTTTAGTTGCTCCCATAATTAAGTATAGCAGTACAACAAGTACAATTATTTATGCACTTCAAATATTAATTTACTTTTTCCTAGTTTTCTTTATTAAAATAAACTTTATACTAGCATTCTTTAATCTTTTACCTATTTATCCATTAGATGGTTTTCAATTATTAAATGTTTTCTTAAAACCATATAATAAATTTTCAGAATTTATGCGTAGATATGGTAGTTGGGTGCTTATTGGAGTTATAGTTTTGTCAAGAATACTAAACAGTTCAGGTCTTTATAAGCTAGATATATTTTATTGGGCAAATTATATTATTAATTTGTTATTAGATTTGGTGGCATAAAAATGGCAAAATTTATCAATAGCTCATTAGAAGATGTAAAATTTCATTTAGATAATCAAGCATTTGATGGACCTATTGATTTACTTGTACAAATGGTAAAAGAATCCGAAATTGATATTATGGAAATATTTGTAAGCGATATAACTAAGCAATATATGTCATATGTCGTTAATATGAAAGATTTGGACTACGAATATGTATCCGAATATATAATTTTAGCGGCTACACTAATAGAAATTAAGGCAAGTAAATTATTACCTGATTATTTAGCCGATGATGATGAACTTAGTGAAATTCAACTTACACAATCAAATTTAATAGGGGAAATAGAAAAAGCTATGCTTCTTGCTATGCCCGATAAATTAGAACCTATGGAATTACATAATTTGTTTTATAGAGAACCTATGTATGAAGATGATGATTACAAACTTGTAGTCAATGATTTTAGTTATGATAAACTTATAGATGCGTTCAAAGATGTACTTGAAAAAGCAGAATTTGAGAGTGTGGAAAGTTTCCAACCTAAAACAATTACCAAAGAAAGATTTAGCGTAGCAGATCAAATAAAAGAAATTGCTAGTAGGATAAGAACTGAAGATAAAGTTGATTTTTATGATTTATTTGATAAAAATTATACTAAATTAGAAACAATAAATACATTTTTAGCTATATTAGAGCTTGTAAAAATGCAAATTGCCTGTGCTGAACAGGATAATATTACAAAAAATATTTTTATTATGCATAATAAAGAAGACAAAATGGAAGATATACAATCGGCGGAGGTACTTTTAAAAAATGTTGATACATATAATTGAGGCACTATTATTTGCAGCAGGTAAAGGAATTTCTTTGCAGGAAATGGTAGACTATTTTGGCGAAGAATATACCAAACAAGAAATAGAAACAGCATTATCAAGTATAAAAAAAGAATATTCGGGCAAAAAAGGAATAATTCTTATTGAATTTAATAATAAATATCAATTCCAATCTAACGAAATATATGGCGAAAAATTAGTTGATATTTTACAACCAATAAAAGAAAAAGCTCTTAGCAAAACTCTTTTGCAAACTTTATCAATTATTGCTTATCGGCAACCAATAACCCGTGCAGAAATAGAAGAAGTAAGAAATGGCGTTAGTTGTGATTATTCGGTAAGTGTTCTATTAAAAATCGGACTAATAGATGTTATTGGAAGAAAAATGGAAAGTTTAGGGCGTCCTGCCTTATTTGCTACAACAGATGAATTTTTGAAAAAATTCGGTATGAAAAGTTTGGAAGAATTACCTGATTATGAAAAATTAATGGTAGAAGTAAGGAATTCGGACAAATACAATAAAGATTCTGGTAATTTATATCGTATGGATAATGAAAATGTATCTGAAGAAGAACTTGATTACGATGATATAAATGAAGATATTCCGGATTATTTGAAAGGTGAGGATATAGTTATTGTAGAATAGTTAGAAGAAACTTTTTTATAATATTAATTAGAAAATTAAGAATACTATTATTATGGTATTCTTTTTTATTTCATATTTAATAATAATAATGGTAGTTTGTATGCCAATAGACATAAAATTTAAGAGTTTTGCAACAAATGTTGCAGGAGGCTCTATAATTTCTATTTATAATATTTTTGATATATTTCCCTATAAGAAAAAACCAAAAGAAATATCCAAACCAAAATCAAAATCAAAAATAAAATTCGTACCGGACACCATTATTTTTGATGTAATAACCATAGATAAATTATCTATAGTCATTGATAATTTTGAACCCATCAATGGATACTTATTAGTTATCATAAACCAATTTGTAAATGCTCTAAAAATTAAAGACTGTTTAGAAAATTATGAAATAACTAATATTAATACGGAAAGTAACAAACCCAATTTACAAATATATATACATTTCAAAATTCATTTAGTTATGATATTTTCTGTAATTTTTAAGATAATAAAGATAAGGAGAAAAAAATAGATATGAAGATTGATGAATTAGTAAGCAGTACGCTAAAAAGTGTAAGAGATATGCTTGATGTAAATATGGTAGTCGGAAAACCTATATATACAGATGAAGTAGTGGTTATTCCAATTACTAAATTAAGTTTAGGTTTTGCCAATGGTACTGCCTCAATTAATCCTAAAGAGAATAAAGGTTTTGACCAAATGCCAATAAGCACAGTTGGTGGTGGTGCAAATATAGACCCAATTGGATTTTTAGTAATTAATGAAGATAAAGTAAAATTTTTACCAATTGAAGGGGGAGAAGTAAACAAATGGTCAAACTTAGTAAGTTTAGCAAAAAATTTATTTGCAAAGGAATAATTGTTATATCAATAATTACATTTAGTATTTTATTTGGTTTTATTCCTATTTCTCATAATGTAGCCGATGCGAGCGGTGGAAGTAGTTTTATAGTGGCAAATTGTGACACAATGGATATATATAAGGAATTTAATAGCCATCAAAAATTGCCAATGGCAAGTACTACAAAAATTGTTACTGCACTTATTGCTTTAGAAAATTGCAAACTTAACGAAAAAGTTGTTATTCCAAAAGAGGCAGTTGGTATCGAAGGTAGTTCTATATATTTAAGAGAAAATGAAGAATTTACTCTAGAAGAATTACTTTATGGATTAATGTTACGAAGTGGGAATGATGCAAGTGTAGCGATTGCTATTCATACAGCAGGTAGCTTAGAAAATTTTATAAATATGATGAATTGTTATGCAGAAATACACAATCTTAGTGATACGCATTTTACAAATCCAAACGGATTACCAGATGATGAGCATTATACAAGTGCCTATGATTTGTTAAAAATTTCTTGTATTGCTATGCAAAATGAACAATTCAAAAAAATTGTTGGTACAAAAACTATAAGTATAGGTAAAAATGAAAGTACAAGATATTTGAAAAATAAAAATAAAATTTTAACCGAACTAGATGGTGGGAATGGAATAAAAACAGGATATACAAAGAAAGCAGGTAGATGCTTGGTATCAAGTTGTGAACGAGATGGGGTTTGTATGGTATGTGTCGTTCTTAATAGAGGAGATATGTGGGGAGAGTCTAAACATTTACTAAATTATGCTTTTGAATGTTATCTAGAAAACTAAAAATCAATCGTTTATGCTTGCTTTTATTATGTTTTTCGTGTATTATTAGTAAAGATTAAAACGAGGTGAACATAAATGAGAATAAATAAATATATAGCAATGTGCGGTGTCTGTTCTAGAAGAAAAGCTGAAGAATTAGTTTTGCAAGGCAAAATTAAAGTTAATGGTAAAGTAATAGATAATTTAGGTACTGACATTAATGAAGAAAATGACACAGTTATGTTGGATAATGTTAAAATATTTATTGTTACAAAAAAAGAATATATTATGTTTCACAAACCTAAAGGTTGTATCTGTTCATTGTCTGATGAGAAGGATAGAAAAACCATAATGGATTATCTAACCGATTTTGATGGCAAAAAGATTTTCCCTGTAGGTAGACTCGATTATGATACAGAAGGCTTGCTATTACTTACTAATGATGGTGAATTTAGTAATAAGCTTACACAACCTATTAATGAAATTCCAAAAACTTATATTGCTATAGTTGACGGAGAACTTACTTCTAATGATGTTGGCATATTAAGAGGCGGAATGGTTATTGACGGAGTAAAACTAAGAAAAAGTAAAGTTAAAATTCTAGAAAACGAAAATAATCAATCAAGAGTTGAAATAACTATTTACGAAGGTAAAAATAGACAAGTTCGTAAAATGTTTGATTGTATCGGGAAAAATGTGATTTTACTTAGAAGAATAAAAATTGGAGACCTAAAATTAGGTGGATTAACTAGAGGAACTTATAGATATCTTACAAATAAGGAAGTATCTGATTTACTAAAATTATAATATTTTATATTTTTAAATAATTTTTTTTGAAATTTCTTAATTATTTCTTAAATTATAAGGCGTTTTATCTTGCAAATTCTTTTTATTTATTCTATAATGCTATATGTGGTAGATTGGCAAACAATTAGAATAACTACCATAATTATTTACTAATTTTTTGGAGGGTAAATGTTGCTAAACGCATTAAGTACAGCCGAAAAATTCTCAACTGGCGGAACTACTGCTATAGTCGGAATTTTAATGACATTTATAATGTTAACACTTTTAATCGGTTGCGTTTTTTTAATGAATTATATTATTAAAAAAAGTAAAAATGTTGTTTTAATGAATAAAATCATTAAAAATTTCAAGGTTCGGATACAAAAGCTAAAAGACAATAAAGTTAAAAAATCTGAGCCTTCTTCTGAAGTTACTGAAAGTATTTCTAGTGATAATATAGAAGAAAAAGAAGAGAAAGCAAAAATTGTTATCGATAATGATACTCTTGATGCTATCAATTCAGCAGTAGATATGTATATGGTGCAAGGTGAAAATGGAATTTCTCACAATGATTACACTATAAAACATATTAAAAAGATTTAGAGGAGGATAATATAGTTATGTTTAGTTTGATATTAACAAACATCGGTGACGCCTTTTCTAAACTTTGGCAATCAACTGGTATAGCAGACCCTGTTCCTGAATATTATATAATGAATAATTATGCTTTAAGTGTTTGGGGACTTTTTATAATGATGCTAATAGCTTGTTTCTTGGTTTACTTAGCAATAGTTAAGAAATTTGAACCAAATTTATTACTTGCTATCGCATTCGGTATGTTCCTAGTAAATGTTCCAGGTGCTTATAAAATTTTATATGGTACTATTGGATATACTTTTACAGACGGAGCTACAAATACAATTATTGCATCGGGTTCTTTAGAAGAATTATGTAAAACGTTTAGTGTTTTATATGACCCGTCTTCAGCAGCTACCCTAAATGCATCTTTAAATAATTTAGTCAACGCAGTTAATACTCATGTAAGTAGTAATCAAGGATTTTTCTTAGGCGGTGTAGATAATATTATTATGACACACGGCATAGTAGCGGATAAAGGACTTTTTTACTATCTATATAAAGGTGTAGATTGGGTTATATTCCCACCATTGATTTTCTTAGGTATTGGTGCTATGACTGATTTCGGTCCATTGATAGCTAATCCTAGAAGTTTATTACTTGGAGCAGCCGCTCAAATTGGTATATTTATTACCTTATTTGGTGCATTGTTCTTAGGATTTAATGAACAAGCTTCTGCAGCTATAGCTATTATTGGTGGAGCTGATGGTCCTACAGCAATTTATCTAACACAAAAAATGGCAAATACAGCAGTAGGTACTATGTATCAAGGACAAATAATGGATTTGTTACCAGCTATTGCAATTGCGGCTTATTCTTATATGGCATTAGTGCCGGTTATTCAACCACCTATTATGAAGCTTCTAACTACAAAGAAAGAAAGACTTATCAGAATGGAACAATTACGTCCTGTTAGTAAGAAAGAAAAAATTATTTTTCCAATTATAGTAACAGGTGTAGTAGGTTTGATATTACCAGCAGCAATACCTCTATTAGGTATGTTAATGCTTGGTAATCTATTTAAAGAATCAGGTGTTGTTCCTAGACTATCAAATGCAGCTCAAAACGAATTATTAAATGTAGTAACTATATTCCTAGGCTTAGTGGTAGGTACAAAAGCATTTGCTCCAGTATTCTTATCATCATCAACATTATCAATAGTGTTGCTTGGAGTAATAGCATTTAGTTTTGGTACAGCAGGTGGTTTATTACTAGGTAAATTAATGTGTAAAATGACTCACGGCAAGATAAACCCACTAATTGGTGCAGCTGGTGTAAGTGCAGTACCGATGGCGGCAAGAGTTGCTCAAGACGTAGGAAGAAAAGAGGATCCCGATAATTATTTGCTTATGCACGCAATGGGTCCTAATGTAGCAGGAGTTATTGGTTCTGCTGTAGCAGCAGGTGTGTTGCTATCAATGTTTGGTTAATTTTGAGGAGATATAAATAAAATGGGAAAGAAAATATTAATTACAGAAACAATTTTAAGAGATGCACATCAATCTCAAGCAGCAACACGTATGAAAACTTCAGAAATGTTGCCTGCATTAGAAAGAATGGATAAAGTTGGTTATCATTCTATAGAATGTTGGGGTGGAGCAACTTATGACTCTTGCTTAAGATTCTTAAATGAAGACCCTTGGGATAGACTTCACGCATTAAAAGAAGGTTTGCCAAATACAAAATTGCAAATGCTTTTGCGTGGTCAAAACATACTTGGTTATAAGCATTACGCTGATGATGTAGTAGATATGTTTGTTAAAAAAGCCATAGAAAATGGTATCGATATTATTAGAATATTTGATGCACTTAACGATGTTCGTAATTTGGAACAAGCTATGAAATCAACTAAAAAGTATGGCGGTATTTGTGAAGCTACATTAAGCTATACAACAAGTCCTGTTCATAATATAGATTATTTTGTAAAAATGTCTAAAAAACTACGTGATATGGGTGCTGATATTATTTGTATCAAAGATATGGCAAATTTATTACTACCTTATGATGCTTATAAATTAGTTAGTGCAATAAAAGCTGAAGTTAATTTACCTCTTCACTTGCATACTCATAATACTGCAGGTACGGGTGAAATGATTTATCTAAAGGCTATAGAAGCAGGAGTTGACATTGTTGATACTGCTTTAAGTCCATTAGGTAATGGCACTAGCCAACCAGCTACAGAACCACTTGTTGCAACTTTACAAGGAACTGAATATGACACAGGTTTGGATTTAGAACTACTAAATGATATTTCAAAACATTTTACTACAGTAGCTAAAAGACTAACTGATGATGGTTTCTTAAACCCTAAAGTCTTAAAAACTGATATCAATGCACTTATATATCAAGTACCAGGTGGTATGCTTAGTAATTTGCTTAACCAATTAAAAGAACAAGGTGCTGAAGATAAATATCTTGATGTTTTACAAGAAGTACCAAGAGTTAGAAAAGACTTAGGATATCCTCCACTAGTGACACCAACTAGTCAAATAGTTGGAACACAAGCTGTTTTGAATGTTATTATGGGTGAAAGATACAAAATGATAACAAAAGAAACTAAAGGATTACTTGCAGGACAATATGGTCAATTACCAGCAGAACCAGATAAGGCTCTAATGGAAAAATGTCTAAAAGGCGAAAAAAGAATTACTTGTCGCCCAGCTGATTTAATTGCACCAGAATATGAAAAATACAGAAAAGAAGTAGCAAAATATAGTACTAAAGATGAAGATATTTTATCATATTGTTTGTTCCCACAAGTAAGTGAGAAATTCTTCAAATGGCGTCAAGAACAACATTTAAGAAAATTCAATGTAAAAATTGGCGAAGAAAATTATACAGTAGAAGTAGAAGATATGGATTATACAAAACCTGAAGTAGTAGCAACACCTGTTGCACCAGTTGCTCAAGCACCTGTAGCACAAGCTCCAGCTGCTGCACCTGTTTCTGCTCCTGTTGCCGCAGGCAACGGAACTCCAATACTTGCTCCTATGCCTGGAACAATTCTTAATGTAAAATTTGCTAACGGCGCTACGGTTAAGAAAGGAAATGCTTTGGTTGTTTTAGAAGCAATGAAAATGGAAAACGATATTGTAGCTCCTAAAGATGGAATTGTTACTTATGCCGTTCAAAAAGGCACTCAAGTAAATACTGGTGATACTTTAGCCACTATTAGTTAATGCAAACAATAATAATAGGAGGGGGCGCAAGCGGAATGTTAGCTGGAGTATTTTCAGCACAATATGGCAAAACGCTCCTTCTAGAACAAAATGAAAAACTTGGTAAAAAGTTGTACATAACAGGTAAAGGTCGTTGTAATCTTACCAATTGTACAATTTTTTCCGATTTTTTTAACAATGTAATAAGCAATCCAAAATTTTTATATTCATCAATTAAAAACTGGGATTATCAAAAAACCATTGATTTTTTTGAAGAAAATGGTGTTCCCACTAAAATAGAAAGAGGAAATCGTGTATTTCCCTGTAGTGACAAATCAAATGATGTAATAAAAGCATTAACAAGAGCTTTACAGAATGCTAATGTGGATATACATTTGAATGAAAAAGTAATTGATATAGTAACAAATAAAAATATAATTACTAAAGTTATTACAAATAAAGCAGAATATAAATGTGATAAAGTTATACTAGCTACTGGCGGAATTAGTTATTCTAGTACTGGAAGTACAGGCGACGGATACAAATTTGCAAAAAAAATGGGTCATAGTATTATTACTCCAGCACCAGGTTTAGTAGCAATTGTTTTAGATGAGGTCTATGATTATCTTAACAATCCTTATAAATTGGAACTTATGCCTATATTGCAAGGCTTATCACTTAAAAATATAAAACTTACAGCTATAAACAAGCTCAATCAAAAAGTCATTTTTGAAGATTTTGGCGAATTAGTATTTACTTCGAACGGAATAAGCGGGCCAATAATTTTGAGTTTGTCAAGTCATATAAATAGGCTAAATCTAAGTCAAATAACAATTAAATTAGATTTGAAGCCCGCTCTTGACAATGAAAAATTGGAAAATAGAATTCTTAGAGAAATAACTGTTAATAATAATAAAAGCTACAAAAATTATTTACAAACATTTTTACCATCAAGTATGGTACCATTTGTTAATAAATTATCCAAAATATCCCCGGATACAAAGGTTTGTACAATAACTAAAGAAGAACGGGATAGAATAATATATTTACTTAAAAACTTGAATTTTTCTATAAAAAAATTGGACGATATTGATTATGCCATAATCACATCAGGCGGAGTTAGTACAAAAGAAATTAATCCAAAAACAATGCAAAGTAAAATAATTGATAATTTATATTTTGCAGGTGAACTTATAGATGTAGATGCCCTTACAGGCGGTTATAATTTACAAATTGCATTTGCAACAGCTTTTGCTAGTGCAAATACTTAAAAAATAAATTAAATAGGAGTTTTTATTATGATTAATATTGCTATTGATGGACCAAGTGGAAGTGGGAAAAGTACCATAGCTAAAATGCTAAGTGAAAAAATGGGTATTACTTATCTTGACACTGGCGCAATGTATAGAGGTATCGGTTATTTCGCATTAAAAAATGGAATTGACCCAAGTGATGATAAAAAAGTAATTCCTATGCTTGACATAGTAAAAATGCAGATTGTTTATGATAAAAGTGGAACTCAAAAAGTTTTTGTAAACGATGAAGATGTTACACCATTTATTAGAGAACATAAAATTAGTATGGCTGCAAGCACAATATCCAAAATTCCTGCGGTTCGATTAAAATTGGTAGAATTGCAACGAGAAATAGCACAAAACACCGATTGCGTATTAGATGGAAGAGATATAGGCAGTTATGTTTTGCCAAATGCAAATTATAAATTTTTTATGACCGCAACAAGCGAAGAAAGGGCACTAAGAAGACATAAAGAATTGTTAGAAAAAGGTCAAGAAATAAGCTATAGAGAAGTTTTAAACGATATAGTAGCTAGAGATAATCAAGATTCTACTAGAAGTTTTGCACCTTTGAAAATTGCGGACAATGCCATTGTTATTGATACAACTAAATTAAGCATAGAACAAGTAGCAACAAAAATAATGGAGATTGTATGCAAATAATATTGGGCGACAGTGGGTTTTGCAACGGTGTAGAACGAGCAATTAATATTGCACTTGATGTTCAAAAAAAAGCAAATACAACTGTTTTTACCAATACTGAATTAATTCATAATACTATTGTAGTAAAAGATTTAGCAAATAAAAATATTATTCCACTTAAAAACAATCAAATATTGAACAATGGTGATATTGTTATTATAAGTGCTCACGGAACAACACGAAATTATATTGATAATTTATCTAAAATTGGAGTAAATGTTATTAATGCTGTTTGTCCATTTGTAGAACAAATACATAAAAAAGTAGCTGATTATAGCAAAAAAGAAGATAGTAGCATAATAATAATAGGAGATAAAAATCACTCAGAAGTTATTGGCATTGCAGGTTGGTGTAAATCATATCAAGTAGTAAATTCCTTTGAAGAAATTGATTTTTCTTTAGCAAATAATTTCCTTATGGTGGAACAAACAACCTATAATATTGTAATTTATAAAAAAATAAAAGAAAAAGTTGTCAAATTTTTAAATAATTCATCAAAAATAGTTGAGTTTTTCGACAGTATTTGCTATACTACAATAAGCAGACAAAATCAATCTATTTCAATAGCAAAAGAATGTGATGTAGTATTGGTAATTGGAGATAAAAATAGTTCCAATTGCAACAAATTATTTACTATGGCATCTATGTATTGCAATAAAGTGATTCTAATAGAGAATGTAACCGATTTAAAATCGATACAAATAAAAAATAAAATTACAAAGCTAGGTATACTGTCTAGCGCATCAACTCCTAAAGAGTTGACTATGGAGGTTTTTAACAGAATGAGTAGTAACGTTAACACAACAACTGAAGCTCAATTAGACGAGCAAAACGACATGCAAGAAAATGCGAAAGTAGAAGTTGCAACAGCAACTATTGCCGAGCCTACAACAATGGAACAAGCATTAGCATCAATGCCTTCTTACAAAAAATACAAACCAGGAATGAAAATGGTTGTTACAATAGTAAGTTTGGATGAAAATGGTATAAATGTAGCTATGCCCATTGCAAAAAATGATTGCGGTTTTATTCCAAAAATTGAAGCCGAATTAGATGGTTCTTATGACCAAAATAATTATAAAATCAATGATGAATTAGAAGTAATTATGATGGATAAGACCAGTGAATATAAAAATATTTCAGGCTATTTGTTCTCTAAGAAAAAATTTGATTTAATAAAATTAGATGACGCAAAAGTAACAAAGATTTTAGAAGGTGAAGATTTTAGCCTAAAATGTACACAAGCCGTAACCGGTGGACTACTTGGCAAAATTGGCACTTATACAATATTTGTACCAGCATCACAAATCCGTATGGGTTATGTTAAATCACTTGATGATTATCTAAATAAAACTCTTAAATTAAGAGTATTACCTCCAAAAGAGGAATTAGATGCAGAAGGCAATCCTAAAAAACCTCGTAATCCAAAACGTATTGTAGCTAGCCAAAGAGTTATTTTAGAAGAAGAAAAAGCAACAAGAGATGAAGAATTTTGGACAAACATATTTGAAGGCGCAATAATCCATGGAAAAGTAAAAAGATTTGCTGACTTTGGAGCGTTTGTAAGTTTAAAATACATGGATGCATTAGTTCATAATAGTGATCTTTCTTGGTCAAAGAAAAGAATTAATAATCCAGGCGAAGTTTTAGAAATAAATAAAGCTTATGACTTTGTAGTACTTAATGCAGATAGAGAAAACAATAAAATTTCTCTTGGTTACAAACAGCTTCAAAAGAAACCTTATGATATTGCACAAGAAAAATTCCCAGTAGGTTCAGAACTTGAAGGTAAAGTAGCTAGAGTTGTTCCATTTGGAGCATTTGTAGAATTAGAACCAGGAATTGATGGTTTAGTTCATGTAAGCCAAATTAAGCATGGTTGGATTCAATCAGCAACAGAAGCACTTAAAGAAGGCGACATTGTAAAAGTTAAGGTAATGAGTTATGAAAATGATAAAATTACTTTAAGTATGAAAGCATTGTTACCTATGGAAGAAGAATCTGAAAAATCTCTAATTGAAGAAATTGATGCATTGGAAATTGATCCTAAAGATAAAGTTAGTCGTACACAAGCGTTCAAAAATAAATTTGAAGGACTTGACAACAAACCAAAAGCACCAAGACGTTACAAAAGAGAAAGAGAAGTAAATGATGAACCAAGACAATATTCTTCATCAAATACAGGAGTTACACTAGGTGATTTATTCAATCTTAAAAAAGACGAAGAAGAATCATAAAAAAATAATATAATAATTTATAACAAAATAATGGGTCACTTAAAATATTTTAAGTGACCTTATTTTTTTATATGAAATAATGTAAATAACCAAATGTATGTGTTGTATTTTTATTTATCAATAAATTTAAGTTGCTTAGACTGTGTAAATAGTGTATAATAAAGTTACTAATTTATATATAATAAATCGCAATAAACAAAAAATGCTACAAAAAAAGTCCGACAATATTATATATCATCGAACTTGTGTGGCAGGGGAGACGCGATTTGAACACGCAACCAGCGGTTTTGGAGACCGCTGCTCTACCGTTGAGCCACTCCCCTTTAAGTCAACGATAGTATTATATATTATTATTAGAAGATAGTCAAGATAAAAAGAGGTTTTTATGAAATTTGAATTAGGAATAATCGGCGCAGGAGTAATGGCAAATGCTTTACTTACACAAATATTAAATAAAGAAGTATTACCTTGTAATAAATTAACAATTTATGATATTAACAAAAGTAAATGCTTTGATATCAACAAAGAAATAAATGTTAGTGATAATATACAAAGTTTGATAGATAATAGTAATATGGTACTTTTTGCGGTAAAGCCACAAAATTATTTGGATATATGCAAAGCAAATACATTCCGTGATGATATGACCGTCCTTAGTATTATGGCAGGCGTAAAAATAGGAACAATTAGACAAAATATAAACAATTATAAATGTGGAGTATTAAGAATAATGCCTAATATGCCTTGCAAAATTGGTAAAGGAATATGTGCATTGTGCTTTGATAAAGTGGATACTACAAAGAAAGAAATTTTATGTAATATTTTTAAGGCAAGCGGAGATATAATACAGTTGGAAGAATCAAAATTTGATGCAGTTACTTCAATTAGTGGTAGCGGACCAGCATATGTATATATGTTTTTACAAGGAATGATAAATGGTGGTCAAAATGGTGGTCTTAGCTATGAAGAAAGCAAGAAGCTTGCTATCGCCACTTTAATAGGAGCATCAGAAATATGCAAAACAACATCTGAAGAGCTAGATACTATGATAAATAAGGTTTGTAGCAAAGGCGGGACAACTATTGAAGCAGTTAATGTTTACAAAGATAGTGACCTTGTAGGCATTATAACAAAAGGTGTTGATGCTTGTAGACAACGTTCTGAAGAATTAAGCAAATTATTATGAAGCACGTAGATATTTATACAGATGGTGCTTGTAGTAATAATCCGGGCAAAGGCGGTTGGTGTGCTATTTTATTATTTAAAGGTAAAGAAAAAATAGTTTCTGGGGGATACCCTGAAACCACCAATAATAGAATGGAATTGTTTGCAATAATAAATGGCATTATGCAATTAAAAGAAAGATGTGAGGTTACTGTATATAGCGATAGTGCATATTCTTTAGACCCTTTTAATAAAGGTTGGCTAAATCAATGGCAAATAAACAATTGGAAAACAGCAAGCAAAACTCCGGTTAAAAACCTTGATCTATGGAAAGCATTACTTGCAGAAATAAAAAAACACGAAGTTAGCTTCGTAAAAGTTAAAGGGCATAGTGATAATTTTTATAATAATAAATGTGATGAAGTAGCTCGTAAAGAAATTACTATGTTAGGGGAAAATGGATAAAAAAACATTAATAAAAAAATCAGTCTTAGCAGGAGTAAGTGCCTTGTTATTATTAATAACAGTGGCATTTTGTTGTGGCGTTTATTCATTAAATATAAAAATTGCACTTTTTTCTATAGTTGCTTTTGATATATTATTCTTTCTAATTGGATTATTACGCAACAACGATAGATTTTATAAATTAGCTATTTTATTAGTGTATTTTTCCATAATTGCATTAGCAATAACCACTGCCATATTAAAAAGCGGTATTTTCAAGAGTGTAGATTCCGCTGAAGAACTTATTAAAATAATAAAAAGTTTTGGCGTAGCCGGAAAGCTAGTATTTGTACTTGTACAATTTTTGCAAGTTACTTTTATTCCAATTCCATCATCGATAGTAACAGCAGCGGGTGCTGCATTATTTTCTCCTTGGGAATGTGTTTTATTAAGTACAATAGGCTTAATAATTGGCTCATTATTTGCATTTTTCTTAGGTCGTGCATTTGGTGTTAAGCTTGTTAAATGGGTTATTGGCGAAGAAATGCTAATCAAATACAATTCATTTATAAAGGGTAGAGATAAAGCAATGCTTATTTATATGTTTTTATTCCCTGTCTTCCCTGATGATATGCTTTGTATGCTTGCAGGACTTACCACAATGTCTTACCCTGGGTTTATTATTGTACAATTGATTTCTAGACCTCTAAATGTGTTAAGTACGGTCTTTTTGGTAGATTACCTATCATTAATACCTTTCAGTGGTTTAGGTTTAATTGTTTGGGCACTAATTGCATTAATATTTATTTCTGTATTTATTATAATGTGGAAAAACTCTGAAAAATTGGAACAATTTATGATAAAAGGTATTTCAAAGATTTTTGGACGTCCTCTTATTAAAGATATATATACCGTTTACCATATTTATAATGGGGCAATACCTACCAAACAAACGACCGACCCGACACTAAATACCGATACGGAAACTCAACTTGTAATAAAACGCACACTGAAAAGTGATGATCCCAATAAAGAAAATTTTGAAAAGGCTTATACAACTATTAATGAAATTATTAATAAAGAAGATAAGACCATTAATTTTTAATAAAAAAATAATGCCTAACAATGATATGTTAGGCATTTTAGATTCATACATTTATTTATCAATTTTTATTTAACTTTTTGATAATACATACCAGATTTACATAAAACAAGATATAACAAACCAAAAAATGGTATAACAAGTGCAACTATACTAGGTGCATAAATTTGTGGTGAATTTATACTTAAACCATTAGGGATTAGTAATTCGATAATAATATTAAGCAATAAAAATATAAAATAAATAAAGAAACAAACAGGAACTAATACATTCAATTTTATATTATCTTTTTTACGCTTATTCGGATTAATTAAGTAATTAACTAACGTTATTATAGGAAGAATAACACCAACACAACCAAAGGTAAGAAGTGCTACATTGTTCGGTGCAAATTTACTTTTTGCAAGGAAGAGTGTAAGTAGCATTAGAACATAAAACAAATATGTTAAAATTCCTACATCACGATATAATTTTGTAGTATATATGTATCGCATATAATTTTTGTTTGGGGTAGATTTAAATTTATTTAAATCATAACCTTCAGAATTAAGTACATCTTTCAAATCGGTAATATGCTTGCAGTCGACGGCACTGTCTTCATCTAATTCAAACTCCGACTTTGCATTCTTCTTATGGTCAAATATGTCCTCAAAAATAGCTTTATAGCTTTCATCTATAGGTTTAATCTTTTCTTGTGGTACTTTATATTTTTTTATATCCCAATTTTCGAGAATATCGTCTTGACTATCCGAATTTTCATTATTGGAAGTTGTGAAAAATACTTGCTCTTTTGTATAATTATTAGTAGATTTATTAGAATAAATATTTTCTTTAACTATAGAACTATCAGTTGCCGCTATTTCTTCTTTTTTTGGATTATTAACATTTTTATTAGAATTGGGTAAAATTGCGCCAATATCATTATTAGGACTTACATTAGTTGGCTTTGCATCGTTATTTACAACATTATTGGTATTAACAATCAAAGCATCTTTATCTACATTTTCAATTTGCTCTTCACTATCTTCTGTTGTTTTACGAGTAGTAAGGGGACGAAGTTTATTTGCTTCAAAAGGAGCATCTTCGTTTAATAAATCAAAAGTTTTTTCTGATACTAAATTATCAATTAAAGTACGAGAATATTCCCATTCTTTTTTTTCTGATTCTAAAAATTCTTTTCCCTTATCCAAAATTTTATAATACTTACGTTTGCCACCCTTAGACGCATCGCCCTGATAAGAGGTTACATAACCGTTGGTTTCTAATCTTTTAAGAACATTATATATAGAAGATTGTTTCATTTCATAATGACCTTCGGTTTGATTTGAAATATAATCTAAAATATCATAGCCATAACCATCATGTTGATTTATTGCATTCAAAACAAATATATCGATTCTCGAACGAAAAATCTCAGTATTTGGGTTTTCCATAATAATTTTCTCCTGATTTCATTATTTAGTAATATTATATATTAATTAAAAATTAAAGTCAATATATAAACGTGACAAATTAGAATTTTATTTACAAATTTTGCTTTAATTTGGCATAATAATATGTTATTTACTTGTTAATTGATGAAAAAACAAACATTTTGTCAAAATATAGAATTTAATATATTAACCCCAATTATTCTTTATTTTTGCGATAATTAACCTTACTTACTGCACTTTTTTTAATGTCTTCACTTAAAGCTGCATAATGTTTTTTAGTAGTATTTATATCTTTATGCCCAAGTACCTCAGCGACTACATATATGTCATTAGTTGCACGATAAAGAGCAGTTCCGTAAGTTGCACGCAATTTGTGTGGAGTAATATTTTTAAGCTGAGAAACACATTGAGTATGTTTTTTAACCAATATTTCTACAGCTCGAACAGAAATTCTATTGCCTTGCAAGCTCAAAAAGAGTGCATTTTTATCATTAGAATTAACTTTTTTAGATATTTGTTTGGCACGATCATTATTTATATAAATAGTTAATGAATTTGCAATATCTTGATTAAGATATAAAATGGCTTCTTTGCCACCTTTTCTAATTATTTTAAAAGTTAAATTAGTGAAATCTATATCGGCAATATCAAGCCCAACACATTCGCTAATACGAATACCGGTACCAAGAAGAAGCATAAAAATTGCATAATCTCTTTGATGTAAATTATTATCATTATAAGCATTCATTTGGTCTGAAATAAAATTTTGCCCCTTTTCTAAGCCATCAAGTACTTGTATAACCTCATTTTCTTCCAATCTGATTATTTCTTTATCGTGAATTTTGGGCATATCAACCTTTAGCGTAATATTTTGTGCTAATTTATCTTTTTTATAAAAATAGCGGAATAGTGCTCTAACCGAACAAAATTTGCGTGCCTTAGCACGGTCACTATTATGTACAACATTATTTTTGTTATTAATATAATTATCAATATATACCAAATATTCTTCTATATCGGTAGCTTCTATTGTATCCAAATCAGCTAAAGTAATTTCTTTAATATTTTTTCCTTCAAAAATAGCCCCAAATTTAGTTGTAAAATCAAAAAAAAGTTTTAAATCATTTGCATAATTGTATCTAGTAAGTACAGTTGTATTCATTGCTATTCCAATAATAAACTGTTTACAAAAAGATGGCAAGTTTTCTTTTAATAGTTTGTCTATTTTTACCGAATATTTGTTATTACGCTCGTTGATATAATCACTCATATAATTCACCTTCTTTGAAATTAAGTATTAAAATATAAATTAATAAATAAATTATAACATATACAATTATTATAATCAATATCTTTTCGTAAAATTAATAAATTTTGTTTGTTTTTCATAAGTAAAGTACTAAAACAAAATATAAATTGACAATATTATTAGAATAGCATATAATGCAATTAAGGGGGATGTGATACAAAAATTTAGATAGAATGAGCTATCTTTTAAGTTAATGTATGATATATTTGTTGCATATTTTAACAAAAAAAATCACATCCAAAAAAAAAATATTAGAAAAAAAAGCAATAAGTTTTTATCTACTTATTAATTATTTGATACAATAAATATTATTATGGGATAACGATAAAAGTTTGTAAACTTAGTAAATAACTTGATAATAAAATAATATGTGGTACAATTATCAAATTAACTGGTATGAAATGTTCTATTTCTTCTGAATTTATTAATTATGATGATTTATTGTTAACTAAATAATATTAAAATAAATAAACAATATAAATTCAAATAAAAAGGATACAAATAATTTGTTTCCTTTTTTTAATTACATAATTACTATCAAATTAAAAATTTTACATAACTTGTACAATTAATAATCAAACCTATTATTATGTAGACCAAACCTACTTCGTTACTTAAATAACAACAGGTAACGGACTGTAAATAAATAATATTGTTTTACGATTATAACTAATGACTAATTTAATCTTATCTAATTAAAATAATAAGAAAAATAATAACATCTAACAAAATAAAACAAAAACAATTAAATTTACTTCGAAATTATTTTAATAGGCAAGTCATTTTACCTTCAATTTAATAATTCAATCTAATATATTTGTATATTTTTTTTAATATTTAATTCGGCAATTATATTATGAAGTAGAATTTAGCAAAATAATAATACAATGACAACATAGCAAAAAACATTTTAATAAAGTAGGAGTTAAATTATCTATATAAAAATTTTCGATAAATCGAAAATGTAAACTTAGTAAAATCCAATAAATAAAAGTTTTTGATATTCAATACAAGTAATAAATTGTGCTTCAATATAAATTCAATAAGATTTATGATCAATTTAAAATACAAACTGAGTGAACATTCAATAGATTTCTAATCATAATTATATTTAATACAAGTAATAAATTGTGCTTCAATATAAATTCAATAAGATCTATGATTAATTTAAAATACAAACTGAGTGAACATTCAATGATTTCTAATCATCATTATATTTAATACAAGTAACAAAATGTGATTCAATATAAATTTAATGTATTCATAAACTGAGTGAACTTTTAATAGATGTCTGTCTTAAGCATAATTATAATACTTTTGATATTTCATATTAGCATAAAATTGTGATTCAATATAAA
>JBAXZI010000020.1:0-27747 GCA_041670385.1 Clostridia bacterium
AAGATAAACTTGTTATTATGGTAACTCATAATTCTGAACTTGCAGACAAATATGCAACAAGAATTGTAAAGCTATCTGATGGCGAACTAATTGATGATAATAACCCGTTTGAAATGGAAAATATTATTGTAGCACCTTTAGTGAAAGGCAAAAAAAATAAAAAAAAGAAAAAGGTAGCTATGTCTTTTATTACAGCTATGAAATTATCATTTCAAAATTTGCGTACAAAAAAAGGCAGAACAATAATTACTTCTATAGCGGGGAGTATTGGTATAATCGGTGTAGCGTTAGTCTTAGCGATAAGTAATGGTATGGGAAGTTATGTTAATACAATGCAAAAAGACACTTTATCAGGCTTTCCTATAACAATTTCGCAAGGTCCAAGTTTTTCTATGACTGGTCCAAAAAACTTTAATAATGAAGAAAGTAATGAATTTACAAATGAAGATATTTTGTATCCTTATGATGTAAATGTAAATAATCAAACGCACGTGAATGATATTAATCAAACTTATGTTGATTATGTCAATAATATGGATAGTAGTTTGTATAATTCGATATCACTAACTAGACTTGTTGAAATGAATTTGATAATGAAAGTAGGGGATAATTATAAACAAATAAATAATGAGAACTCGCAAAATCAAATTGGGTGGCAACAGTTACCTAGTGAGGAATTTTTGGATTCTCAATATGATTTACTTGCAGGAGATGCTTTCCCAAATAAAATTGATGAAATTGCATTAATTGTTGATGCAAATAACTATGTTGATGTTAAATTATTAACTGAATTAGGTATTGCTTATCAAGAAGATGGTTCATTAAAATTTGATGAAATAATTGGGACTAAAATGAAAATTGTTCCAAATGATGATTTTTACACAAATAATGGCAATGGTATATTTATGCCAAATGAAGATTATGGGACTTTATATAATAATGTAAATGGTAAAATATTAAATATTACTTCGATTATTAGAGTTAAAGAAAATAGTAGTTCTTCGCTTTTGAAGAAAGGAATTGCTTATACGCAAATGCTTGTAGATGAGGTGTTGGACAATGCAAGTGGAAGTATAATAGTAAAGCAACTTAGGGACAACCCTACAGTAAGTGTTTTTGATGGTACGCCATTAAATGACAGTCAATATGAAAATATGTTAAAAGAACTAGGCGGTGATAGTACTCCGACCGGTATAAATATTTATCCTGTATCATTCGAATCTAAGGATGCTATAAAAGAATATTTAGATGCTTATAATGTAGATAAGGAAGAAGAAGAACAAATAATATATAATGACCTTGCAGAATTAATATCAGAAACAATGAGTACAATGATAAATGCAATAACAATGGTACTAACTGCAGTGGCTGCTATATCATTGGTAGTATCAACAATAATGATAGGAATAATCATTTATGTATCTGTAGTGGAAAGAACGAAAGAAATTGGTGTTTTGCGTAGTATTGGTGCTCGTAAAAAAGATATTACAAGAGTGTTTAGTGCTGAATCAATTATTATAGGATTTTTTGCGGGAGTAATTGGCGTCATTATGACGTATATTCTATCAATCCCTATTAATATAATATTAAGTAAGTCGCTTGATATTCAGGGCTTGTGCAATTTGCCTATATACTATGGAATAGCATTATTAGCATTGTCTATGGTACTAACATTCTTAGGCGGTATCATACCGGCAAGAGGTGCTGCCCAAAAAGACCCAGTAACTGCTTTAAGAACGGAATAATATAATAATATAATAATATATAATAAATTATAATAGATAAAAGCAAATCCTAACTTACTGGATTTGCTTTTACTTTTTTAAGATGAACAAATCCTTTAATATCAATTAATTTGAATCCAAAGCAAAGTACAAAATAAAGTCCAATACTTATTACGCAAGATATAATTACGGATAAAGCCCCTAGTTGCATTATCATAATATTATTTAACCATTCGCAAATTAATGCACAGGGAATTATAAATGCGGTAATAAGAAGTAAATTTTTAGTACAATTTATGCGACCTTTTGTTATTTTATGCAAGCTGACAACATTACAGATAGAAGTTATTAGCAAGCATAATAATGTAGCTACTGCTACGGAATATATACCAATATAAGGCGGTAAAATAAAAATTGCAATTATCATAACTATATTTCCGAATAAATAATTAAAGAATGAGCGGAATTCTTTACCCATAGAATTTAGTGCAGATTGTGTCAGTTGGCTGATGCACATAGGTATCATAACAACGCAAGCTACTGATAGATATTGTCCGCTAATACTATCTTTATATAATAGAGTTGTTATTTCCTCACCCAAAGATAAATAAATTACAACAAATAGACCACTAATTAGAAGTGATAGATTAATACCATTGGTAAGGTGTTGATTAAGTTTGTTATATTCTTTTTTTATACCATTAGCACTCATTTCCGGTATAAGTACAATAGCTAGCGAGCTAATAAGAGCATTTGGTGCTAGTAATAAGGGGTTTGCCATACCCGCAATTCTGCCATAAGAAGCGGTAGCTTCACTTGCGGACATTCCGAAATCTAAAAGTTTTAATGGTAAAATAATGGCAATAAGAGTAGCTATCATACTACTAAATATTCGCATAGAAGTAATTGGTATACTAGGCGTAAAAATATCCTTTAACTGGCAAGGTCTTGATATTTTACCACTTTTAACAAAGAATATAATTATTAAAATAATGGCTACTATCATATCGCTAGCGGTAAAAGCAATAGCTATCGCCGTTTTTCCATCAAGTTTGAATAAAACTCCACTAATTAGCATTACTGAAAAAACAATTCTAAGAAGTTCTTCGACTGTTTCTGTAGCAGAGAAAGCCAAAAATTGTTTGTTTCCCCACAAAAAACCTCTTATTATTCCGTAAATGGTAGTGGAAAGTAAAGCGGGAAGCATAATAAAAAATATTGGTATGGCGTTTTTATCAGAAAATAAAAATCCAAGGCTATTAGAAAAAGTCCATATAACCATAATTACAAGCATAGAAATTGAGATGCCGATAAAAAGTGCCGAACTAAAATACCCTTTATATTTATTTTCGCCTAGAGCTATATCTTGTGCGGTTTTTCTGCTTAAAACAAGAGGAAGTCCCGAAGATGAAAAAGATGCAAATAGAAAAAATACACTTGTGGCTATTTGATATAATCCAATAACCTCTGCACCTAAAGTTCTAGATAGATAAATTTTGAATATAAAACTCAAAATTCTAGTGAATACACTAAACAGCCCTACAGTGAATACTGCTTCAGAAATTTTACCTAATTTTAACATAATTAAATATATGTGAAGAAAGTATTGTGTATGCTTGACATAGTAACTTTAATTTTGTATTATATAGCCATAAAACAATTATGCAGAGTAGATAAGGTGCGTTAAGTGTTGCAAAATGGAATGTTGTTTGCAAACGAAAGAATGGTTTCTGCGGTTCCTTATCGCGTTCGTTGCAAGATAAAAGTAAATAATAAAATATTTATTATTATTAGAGATGAACTCTTCATATCTTTGGAGGGTATTTTTTATGAAAAAAATGAGCACGAGATTTATTTGTTATACAGCAATGTTGACAGCATTAAGTGCGGTAGCCAATATATTTACGATAATAATTGGCGGTGGGGCATTTGCAATTTCCTTTACTTATATCCCTGCGTTTATCGCTGGTGCATTTTTAGGGCCATTTAGCGGATTTACAGTAGGAATTTTAGGAGATTTAATCGGGTGTTTGATAGCACCGAAGGGAGCACTTAACCCGATAATACTAATTTCAAGCGGTTTATTAGGCTTGATTCCTGGATTGGTTTTTTTAGGCGGTAAAAAATTAAATTTATCATCAAAAAGCGGTATGTATATACTAGCTAGTATAAGTTTTGCATTAGTATATTTGTTGTGCATAACTGTAAATAGCTATGGATTATATTTATTCTATTTCGCAGCAAAAGGTAATACCTTTTTAGCCGTAATATTACTTCGGTTACCCAAACAGAGTATTATTATATGTGTAAACTACATAATAATTATGTCAATTATAATTCCTGTAAGAAAGTTTTTGGGCAATAAAAATATGGTATTTGGTAGCTAGGGTTACTTATTTAACAAAATCCAATTAAGTAAAAAAAATGAAATTTATTTTTTTAAGATTAAGTTCTCGCGAATTTTATGTAAAAATTCTAAAAAAAGGCAAATTAGGTATTGAAATCTTTATGTTATTTATGTTATACTAGTATTAAGAAAAAATATTAGATATGTAAAAAAGTTAACATATTAAAAATAACAGTAACATTAGCAACAAAAATTTGGTAGACAATGGAGACAAAAGTCTTATGATATATAAATTGATAAGTGATTATCTCAATGCCAATGGACAAGTGGCAGAGGGAAGATTAAGCAGCCGTAATTACTTTATTCCTTATTCTACAAGGAAAGTAGCGGATAAAACAATAAAATATAACGAAAGATACTCATCTGATAGGGTGCGTGTTTTGTCGGGCGAATGGGATTTTAAATATTATGGCAACGCATTAGGTCCTGTCCAAATAAATACAGACGAAATTGATTTTCAAAAAATAACTGTTCCTCATTCTTGGCAAAGTGAAGGTGTGGAAGAGTTTGAATATTGGAACAATTTGCCATTCAAAATGAAAGAAAATGTTCCTATTGGAAATAAATCCAATAATACATCGGGTGTTTATCGCAAAACTTTTGAGATATGTGATACAACTAAAAATTATGTGCTTTCTTTTATAAAAGTTATGGGCGCATATGATTTGTATGTAAATGGAATAAGAGTTGGCTTTTCAAAATTGTCCAACGCTGATTTTGAAATAACAAATAGATTGGTAGTAGGGACGAATGAAGTAGTAGTAGTGCTTCATAAATGGTCAGATGCTAGTCTGGTAGACACTTCCGCAAATTTTGCTGAAATAGGCATAGTGGGGGATGTTTTGTTATATATGCACGATTATTCGGGTGTTCTAAATTATAATATCAGTACAAAAAAGGAAGGTAATAATTATTTAGGTCAAATTAATATTTTACTTGCGAATGTATGTGATAATCTAATTTTTACCATAGAGGATGATGGCAAAGTTTTGGTGCAAAAGTCAATTAAACCGCAAGATAAAATGGTTAATATAGAATTTGACTCGGTTTTTGAAGATTATTCTTCAGAAGTTCCTAGATTATATGATATGTATATTACTACAGCAAATGATAATGGTATAGTTTTGGAATGTGTAAAGAGTAGCATCGGTTTTAAATCTTGTTCTGTAGCTACAGGTACATTTTTGTATAATAATCAACCAATAAAGATTAATGGTATAAATTATAGTTGTATATATAATAAAGAAGGAAAACTTCTTAGTGCAAAAGATTATTATAAAGATTTACAAACCATAAAAAAACACAACTTAAATGCGGTACAATTTTTAGTAGAAGTAGACCCGATTGTATATCAAATGTGTGATGAGTTGGGACTATATATTATAAAAAGAACAAAGGTATGTTTGGATTTTGCTCGTAACAATAAAGCAATCAAAATGTTAAATAAAAAATCGAAATTTATCAATCTTATTAAGGCAATAGTATTTGGAGATTATATAAAAGCTGCTCAAAATACTGCTTTCATTATGTATAATTTTGCTAATGAGAATACTTATAGTTGTGCTAGAGAAGCCATTGAATATATAGAAAATATGGAAGGTTTGGTAGTATATGATGATTTTAACAGTAAAATTCAATCAATATCAAATCCTAGTGTTTCAGCTGCTTTAGATGAAGCGAATAATGAGGAAAACCAAATAATTTTCTTTTCAAAATTTGCTAGCAACAATGGAATAGGTTGTGCGACACTTACAGAATTTAGCGACTTGATAAATAGCGTGCCACGCTGTATGGGTGGTTGTATTGATGAATTCTGCGACCGTTATATTTTAGGTAAAGGTTATGATGACTGCGGTATGCTAACGGTAGGACGTAAGTCATATAGTGGAGCAGATAATATTAAATATGTTTATCGTCCATTTATAGCAAAACTAATTAGTAATGACAAAATTGAAATTATAAATAATCTATATTTTAAGGACTCTAGGGACTTATCTATTTTCTTAGTGGTTATTAAAAATGGTAAGCAACTTTCTCGTACACAACTAAATGCAGTAATAAAACCTAGAAGTAGTAAAATTTTTGACATAACTTTAGGACATATTGATGGAGATATGTATCTTGATGTTATAGCTATCAATAACAAAACTAATGAACATTTTAGTTATGAACAGTTGCCGATAAGTTATCAAATGACAGATTTTGATTTTGGAGTTGGTGAAAAATTAACTCACAAAGAATACAATGGTGATTTGTTTATTAATTTTGATGGTGGCGAAGTTGTATTTAGCAAAGAAGTTGGAACAATAATAAGCTATAAAGTTATGGGCAAAGAAATCTTAAAGCCTAATGCTAAGCGTGTCGGCGGAAATTGCTTTAATACAAATATTTACCGTCCATTTATTAGAAATATGGACTATAGCCCAGATTATGTTGCTGAAGTTCAAAGTTTTAATTATAAAGAAATTATTAACGAAAATGGCGTTATTGAAGCTATGGAAATACAGTCTGAAGTAGTGTTTAAGCTAAAGAAAAAAGATGCTTTCCTAATTCAAGATATGTTCAAAGTAAATTCGAATGGAGTAGTGGAGGTGTTTAGTGTAATTACACCACTTACTAGACATTTACCGAATTTGGATTGTTTTGGTAAACAATTAAGATTGCAAAATGCCTATGGAAATGTGACTTATTATGGTCGTGGTCCATTAGATAACTATATAGATATGTTTTCATATGCACCAATGGGACTTTACAAAAGTAGTGTAGATACTGTTTGTGAGGATTATGCAATTGCACAAGAAAGTGGAAACCATACTAACGTACATTTTGTAACATTAACCGATAATAATAATAACGGAATAATGGTTATTGCTAAAAAGAATCCTTTCCAATTGCGTGTAAAACCTTATGTTGATAAAGAAATTATGCGTTGTTTTAAGGAAAGAACAAATAATTATAACCAAACAGGTATTTATGTAGATATAAACGCTTTTGTTAGTGGTATCGGCAAAACCGAAGATGGTTTACCAATAAGTAAATATTTGGTTCGTCCATCAGAATATGTTATTCAATTTGCCTTAGTTCCATTATATAAAGAAAATGCTTATGACACTATATGTCAATGGTAAATAAGTAATATTAAATATTAAAATTGTCATTAATAGCTATCCTAATATAGGGTAGCTATTTTTTTTTAAAAAGTTTATTAATTTACTTGACAATTAAAATTATAATAGATATTATTATATCGATAAACAAATATCGATAACAATTAATCGAGTTATGAAAATAATAAAGGAGCAAAGATTATGCAAAGTATTTCTAAACAGACTTTAAACAGATTGCCTGCATATTTGAGGTATTTAAGAGAATCACAAAAGAAAGATATAGAAAATGTATCTTCAACTACAATGGCAGAAAATTTTGGGTTTAATCCTGTACAAGTCCGTAAAGATTTGGCAGCAGTAAGTATTGATGGCGGTAAACCTAAAACGGGGTTTAATATTGATACACTTATTAAAGACATAGAAGCTTTTTTGGGGTACAACAATGCAAATGAAGCAATATTAGTTGGTGTAGGTCGTTTGGGAAATGCTTTATTAGGATACAATGGATTTGATAATTATGGACTTAATATAGTAGCGTCATTCGATGCAAAAAGCGACATTATGTCAGTTGATAGTAGGGGTAAACCTATATACAATGTAAATAAAATGCCGGAAATGGTAAAAAGAATGGGCATAAAAATGGGGATTATTACGGTGCCGATTAGTAGTGCACAACAAGTATGTGATTTAATGGTAAGTTCAGGAATAAGAGCAATTTGGAATTTTTCACCTATTCATTTGAAAGTTCCTAATAATATAGCAATAAAGAATGAGGATATGGCGGCTTCTCTTGCTGTATTATCTAATGAATTACAACAAATTTTATTTGAAGAAGAATAAATATTAATGATATAAGAAATATTACAATAAGAAGATAAAAAAATTATAATAAGAAGATTATAAAATATTAACAAAAAAAAGAAGAGACAACAAACTATAAAATGGTATTAGGAGATATTAATGATGAAAGATTTTATTGTAAAAGATGAACAAACTCTAGATATGAGATTGGCACAAGTTAGGGAGGCACAAAAAAAGTATTCTACTTTCACACAAGAACAAGTAGATAAGATATTTTTTGCTGCTGCTGTAGCTGCTAATCAAGCTAGAATACCACTTGCTAAAATGGCAGTTGCTGAGACTGGTATGGGTGTAGTGGAAGACAAGGTAATCAAGAACCATTATGCGTCAGAATATATTTATAACGCATACAAAGATACCAAAACTTGTGGTGTAATCGAAAGAGATACCGCATTTGGTCTAACAAAAATTGCCGAACCTATTGGTGTAATTGGAGCAGTAATTCCTACAACTAATCCTACTTCAACGGCAATATTTAAGGCATTGATTGCATTAAAAACTCGTAATGGGCTTATTTTTAGTCCACACCCAAGAGCAAAGAATTGTACAATCGAATCAGCAAGAATAATTTTGGAAGCCGCAGTAAAGGCAGGTGCACCAGATAATATAATTGCGTGGATTGATGAACCAACTGTTGCTTTGTCGGGTAAAATTATGAAAGAAACAGATATTATTTTAGCAACAGGTGGACCAGGTATGGTAAAAGCAGCTTATAGTTCGGGTAAACCGGCATTGGGCGTTGGACCAGGTAATACACCAGCTATTATAGATGAAACAGCGGACGTTTTACTTGCAGTAAATTCTATTATTCACAGTAAGACATTTGATAATGGAATGATATGTGCATCTGAACAATCGGTTATTGTGCATAAAAATGTTTATAAATTGGTTAGGGATGAATTTGCAAAGAGAGGCTGTTATTTACTAAATAGTAAAGAAATTGAAAAGGTTAGAAAAACTATTATTATAAACGGTGCGTTGAATGCAAAAATAGTTGGACAAACGGCACATAAAATTGCTGAACTTGCGAATGTGGAAGTACCTATTAGTACAAAAATTTTAATTGGTGAAGTAGAAAGTGTAGAATTAAGTGAAGAATTTGCTCACGAAAAACTAAGTCCTGTACTTGCTATGTATAAAGCTGATGATTTCGAAGATGCAGTATATAAAGCAGAAAAGTTAATCGCTGATGGCGGTTATGGACATACTTCTTCTTTATATGTAAATGTACTAACGGATAGAGATAAAGTAGATTTTTGGGAAAGAAAAATGAAAACTTGTCGTTGTTTGGTTAATACTCCATCATCTCAAGGCGGAATAGGTGATTTGTATAATTTCAAATTATCACCATCTATGACACTTGGTTGCGGTTCTTGGGGTGGAAATAGTGTTAGTGAAAATGTAGGTGTAAAACATTTATTAAATATAAAGTCTGTAGCAGAAAGGAGAGAAAATATGTTGTGGTTCCGTACCCCATCAAAGGTTTATTTGAAAAAAGGTTGTTTACCTGTAGCATTGGATGAATTGCGTAGCGTACTAGGTAAAAAGAAAGTATTTATAGTTACTGATAATTTCTTGTTTTCTAATGGTTATACTCGTCCTATTACTGATAAACTTGATGAAATGGGTATTATGCATACAACTTTCTTTAATGTAGCGCCAGACCCTACACTTGCTTGCGCTAAGGAAGGTGCTAAAATGATGGAATCATTTAAGCCCGATTGTATTATTGCACTTGGTGGCGGTTCTGCAATGGACGCAGGCAAAATTATGTGGGTATTATATGAACACCCTGAAGTTGATTTTATGGATATGGCTATGCGTTTTATGGATATTAGAAAAAGAGTTTATACTTTCCCTAGAATGGGAGATAAAGCGTATTTTATAGCAGTGCCTACTTCAGCTGGTACAGGTAGTGAAGTAACTCCATTTGCTGTTATTACAGATGAAAAAACCGGAGTTAAGTATCCACTAGCGGATTATGAATTAATGCCAAATATGGCTATAGTAGATGCGGATATGATGATGAATGCACCTAAGGGACTTACCTCTGCAAGTGGTATTGATGCACTAACACATGATTTGGAAGCCTATGCATCTATGTTGGCTACTGATTTTACTGATGGTATTGCTCTTAGAAGTATGAAAATAATATTTGAATATTTGCCTAGGGCTTATGATGATGGTCCTAATGACCCTATTGCTAGAGAAAAAATGGGTAATGCGGCAACTATGGCAGGAATGGCTTTTGCTAATGCTTTCCTAGGTGTTTGTCACTCAATGGCACACAAACTTGGTGCATTCCATCATTTACCACATGGAATTGCTAATGCTTTAATAATTAATGAAGTAATAAGATTTAATTCAGAAGAAGTTCCACCAAAAATGGGTACATTTTCACAATATGACCATCCAAAAACATTGTCAAGATATGCTCAAGTTGCTGAATCTTTAGGATTAAAAGGCAAAAATGATAGTGAAAAAGTGGATAACTTAATGATAGCTATTACGCAATTAGAAGAAAGAGTAGGGATAAAGAAAACCATTAGAGATTATGGAGTTGAAGAAAAAGCATTTTTAGATACTTTAGACGAAATGGTAGAATTTGCTTTTGATGACCAATGTACAGGAGCTAATCCTCGTTATCCTTTAATGAGTGAAATAAAACAAATGTATCTAAACGCATATTATGGCAAATAGACAAAAGGAGGGATTGGAAAATGAAATTAGATAAAGTAATAGCAGTAAGAAATACAAAAACTGTTTATAAAGATGGTGATGTGGTTATCAAATTATTTGATGAGCATTATAAAAAATCAGATATATTAAATGAGGCACTTAACCATGCCCGTGTAGAAGAAACCGGATTAAATATACCTAAATTATTAGAGGTTAAGAAAATAGATGATAAATGGGCTATATTAATTGAATATATAAAGGGCAAAACCTTAGACCAATTAATGAAAGAAAATCCAGATAAGGAAGATGAATATTTGGAAATATTTGTAGCTTTGCAAATGAAAGTTCACGAAAAAAAATCACCTCTTCTAAATAAGATTAAAGATAAAATGAACAGAAAAATAAGTGAAGCTGATATCAATGCAACAATAAGATATGATTTGCATACAAGACTAGAGGGTATGCCAAAGCACGATAAGGTATGTCACGGGGATTTTAATCCAAGTAATATTATTATTACACCTGAAGGAATTCCTTACATTATTGACTGGTCGCACGCAACACAAGGTAATGCTTCTGCTGATGTAGCTCGTACCTATTTGCTATTTTGGTTGTCGGGAAATACAGCCTTAGCTAAAAAGTATTTAGACTTGTTTTGCGAAAGAAGTGATACAGCAAAACAATACGTTCAAAAATGGATACCTATTGTAGCTGCGTCTCAATTGGTTAAGGGCAACGAAAAGGAAAGAGAATTTTTACTTTCTTGGGTAGATGTCGTAGATTACGAGTAATAGATAACAGGAAGGTACATTATGATAAAAGTAGTAGTTTGTATTGGTAGTTCTTGTCACCTTAAAGGTTCGAGACAATTGGTAGAAAACTTGCAAAGTATGATAAATGAAAATAGAATAAATGATAAAGTAGAATTAAGTGGAACATTTTGTATGGGTAAATGCGGTAATGATGGCGTAAGTATAACAGTGGATGATATATATTTTGCCGTAAAACCCGAAAATGCAGACAATTTCTTCAAAAATGAAATTTTGAAGAGGTTGGCAAAATAATTAGACCCCATCCCTTTAATTGTGTGAATAGGGATAGTTGTTTTAATTATTACTATTCACACAATTTTTTTTAAAAATGGAGGTTAGGTACAAGAAATGCAATATTTAGATTTCAAAACAGCTAAATGTAAGAATTGTTATAAATGTCTTAGGGCTTGTCCGGTTAAAGCAATAAAATTTGTTGACCATCAGGCTAAAATAGTTGAAGATAAATGTATTCTTTGCGGTACTTGTATTGCTGTATGTCCACAAAATGCAAAAAAAGTACATAGTGAAATTGATAATGTATTGACACTACTAGCTAGTAACGATAAAGTAATTGCAAGTATAGCACCTTCTTTTGTCTCAAGTTTTGATTTGCAAGAATTCACAATAATGGAATTTGCATTAAAAGAATTAGGCTTTGATGAAGCACAAGAAACAGCTATTGGAGCTAGTTTGGTTACTAAAGAATATGTAAAATTGTTAAAAACAGGTTTGTATAACAATTTTATTACTTCTTCTTGTCCAGCTGTTAATAATATGATTCAAAAATATTATCCTGAAGCATTAAAATATTTAGCACCGGTTGCTTCACCTATGGTAGCACACGCTAGATTAATTAAGGAAGCAGAGCCGAAGACAAAAGTTGTATTTATAGGACCTTGTATTGCTAAGAAAAAAGAGGCGTTTGAAAGTGGAATAGTAGATGCAGTATTAACATTTGAAGAACTATTGCAACTATTTGAAGAGCATAACATTGATTTGTCTAATATAGCCCCACCACCCACCCCTAATATGGATGATAATAAAAGAAATATTGCAAAGTATTATCCAATTAATAGGGGAATAATAAAATCAACTGATAAATGGCCAAATAATTATGAATATGTAACAGTAGATGGCGTTAAGAAGTGTTTTGAAGTGCTTGAAGATATAGGACACCTTAATAATATGTTTATTGAAATGAATTGTTGTGAATATGCTTGTATAAATGGACCGGCAAGCCTAAAAAGAAGTGGTGGAAATCTAAAAGCAAATGAGAAAATAAGAGAATATGTAGGTAAGGATTTAGAGAATATTGACAAAAATGAAGTTCTCGACATTAGTTATGGAGACTTATTATATGAGCATCCGAAACTAGAAAATAGTATGATTATACCTACAGAAAATCAAATAAAAGAAGTATTAGCAAGGATTGGCAAGACAACGAAAGAAGATGAACTTAATTGCGGTGCTTGTGGTTATTCTAATTGTAGAGAAAAGGCAATAGCGGTAATTAATGGACTTGCTGATATTGATATGTGTATTCCTTATATGAGAATGCGTGCAGAATCTATGTCCTATGAAATTATTCAAAATAGTCCTAATGGAATTGTGGTTATTGACAGTGATTATAAAATAATAGAAATTAATGAAAAAGCGAATAAACTTTTAGGTGTAAATTTAATCGAGCCTAAAGGTATGAATGCTTTTGATTGTTTTGATTCTAGTGAATTTATTAAGGCTATATCTTTAGGACAAAATGTATATAATAAGAAAGTATTTATAAGCAAAACAAAAAAACATATAGAAATGAATATTGTATTGCTTAAGGAACATAAAATATTGTTTGGTATTATGAAAGATATAACCGATAATGTAGAATACAATGAAAAATTAAAAAATGTTAGGCTGAATACTTTAGAAACTACTGATGAAGTAATAAAGAAACAAATGAGAGTTGCTCAAGAAATAGCATCCTTGCTTGGTGAAACTACTGCCGAAACTAAAGTTGCTTTGTTAAAATTAAAAAAGACATTGCAATCACAGCAAGACGAGGAGAACTAGAAGGAGGCATAATTATATGGAGTTATATTTAGAAAATGGTTATACCTCACTTAATCACGTTGGCGAAGAACTTTGTGGCGATAAGGTAGAACAAAGTATAAATGGTGACTACACGACTATTGTGCTAGCTGATGGACTAGGTAGTGGCGTTAAGGCGAATATATTATCAACACTAACTTCAAAAATTCTATGTACTATGATAGCGAATGAAGTTGATATTGAAGAATGTGTAGAAACAATTATTCAAACATTACCTGTATGTAAGGTTAGGGGCGTTGCTTATGCAACTTTTTCAGTGGTTCATATAAATTCTAATGGTCAAGGTTATATGATAGAATTTGACAATCCTGCGGCTATTTATATCCATAACGGACAAGCTCTTGATTTTGAGCGTAAACAACTTGATGTTTTAGGTAAAAAGGTTTATAAAAGCGATCTAAATTTACAATGTGATGATTATATTGTAATGATGAGCGATGGCGTTATTCATGCGGGAATAGGAATGTTGCTTAATTTTGGGTGGCAAAGAGATGATGTGAAAAAACATCTTTCACAAGTAGTAGAGAAAGGAATGAGTGCTAGATGCGTAGCTTGTTTGCTTGCTGGTGCTTGTAATGACCTTTATATGGATAAGCCAGGTGATGACACTACGGTAGCAGTAGTTAGGATTAGAGAAAAGGCAATAGCTAAAGTATTTATAGGTCCACCGGTTGATAAAAATCAAGACAATTTTTATATAAACCAATTTATTGCTGGTGGCGGTAAAAAAATTGTTTGTGGAGGAACTAGTTCGCAACTTGTAGCAAAATATTTGCACGAAGAAGTAATTTCAAAATTGGAATATAAAGATAAGGAAATACCGCCTATAGGTCATATTAAAGGTATTGACCTTACAACTGAAGGTGTATTAACAATGCGAAAGCTTGTTAGTTTGTCAGAACAATATCTATCAGAAAGTGACTTAAGCCCAAAGCGAAGCAAAAAGAAAGACGGGGCATCACTTCTTGCGAATATGTTATTTGAAGAAGCAACACACATAACTTTTTATGTGGGACAAAGCATTAATTTGGCACATCAAGGATTGCCTATTGATACTACAATGAAACTAAAATTAGTTGAAACCATATCGAATAATCTAAAAAAGATGGGTAAAACTATAGTGATAAATTATGATTAATAATCAAGGAAATAAAAAAGATGGAAGTAAAGAAGATAAAAAAATTTGATACTAAAGTACAACATTTAGAATACAAGATATTAAAAGAAGTAGCTAATTGTGCGTACGAAGATAAACTTCTTGAAAAAATGAACGACATACCCAAAATTATAATTCCAGGCAAAACCCCTACTATGCGTTGTTGTGTTTATAAAGAAAGAGCAATAGTTGGCGAAAGAGTAAAACTTGCAGTTGGCGGGGATTCTCTAAATCATAATGTGATAGAAGTTATTGACATAGCTTGCGATGATTGCCCAGCAGGAGGATATGAAGTCACTAATGCGTGTAGAGGTTGTCTTGCTCATCGATGCGAAGATGCGTGTAGATTTGGGGCAATAACTTTTGATAGATTCCAAAAAGCACATATAGATAAATCTAAGTGTGTTGAATGCGGTGCTTGTGCAAAAGAGTGTCCATATTCTGCTATAATCGTGCAAAAAAGACCTTGTGAGAATTCTTGTAAGGTAAATGCAATATCAATGAGTGAAGATAAACACGCAGTAATTAATCCAGATAAATGCACAGCTTGTGGTTCTTGCGTATATCAATGTCCGTTTGGGGCAATAGTGGATAAATCATTTATACTAAATGTAATTGATATGGTCAAGAAAAGCAATAACAACAAAAATTATAAAATGTATGCAATAGTAGCACCATCAATAGCAAGTCAATTTGTATATGCAAAAACCGAACAAGTAGTAACCGGCATAAAAAAACTAGGCTTCTATAGTGTTGTAGAAACTGCTTTAGGTGCTGATTTGATTGCATTGGAAGAAAGTAAGGAATGGAAAGAAAAAGGTTTTCTAACAAGTTCTTGTTGTCCAGCTTTTGTAACTTTTGTAAAAAATGAATTTCCGGATATGGCAAAATTTATTTCCAGCAATGTATCGCCAATGATGGCAATAGCTAAATATATAAAGAAAAACGAGCCTAATAGTAAAGTAGTATTTATTGGACCTTGTACCGCAAAAAAAAGAGAGGCACAATTACCTGAAGTAAGTCCTTATGTAGATAGCGTAATTACTTTTGCAGAATTGCAAGCATTATTTGATAGTAATAATATAGATATAACAAATTTGGAATTAACAACTCTAGATAATGCGTCTTTTTATGGTAGGATATTTGCTAGAAGTGGCGGACTTAGCGAAGCTGTGAAAGAAGCACTAATAGAACAAGGACTTGATGCAAGCGAATTTAAGCCAGTAATCTGTGATGGTATAGAACAATGCAAAATAGCATTACTTAAAGCTAGAAAAAATATGTTAGAAGGCAATTTTATAGAAGGAATGGCTTGTGTTGATGGTTGTATCGGTGGGGCAGGGTGTCTTACTCACGGAAAGAAGAATAAAGCTGAAGTAGATAAATACGGAAGGAAGGCATTGGAAAAAAATATTATAGATGCAACTAAAGTTCTAAAATAAAAGTATAATTTTTTTATAGAAAGTTTTTGCTTTGAAATAAAAGTACAAATTTTTATATAAGTCTTGAGGAGAATGCAACTTTGCTATTACATAATTGGTGGCGGTTGCATTTTTCTATACAAAATATGTAAATATTGTATTAATGTTATAGCTATGCTATTATAATACTTAGAATACAAATACTAATTTTTATATACATATATACTAATGAGGAGAGAATATGAAACTTACATTTTTAGGTGCAGCAAGAGAGGTAACAGGTAGTTGCTATTTATTAGAGGCAATGGGTAAAAATATTATTATTGATTGCGGAATGGAGCAAGGTCCAAATATTTATGAAAATCAAAATTTACCAGTGTTGCCAGAAAATATTGATTATGTATTATTAACACACGCACATATAGACCACTCGGGTATGTTGCCAATGCTAAGTAAAAAAGGATATAAAGGCAATATCTATTTAACTAGGGCAACAAAAGATTTATGTAAAATTATGTTACTTGATAGTGCAGGAATACAAGAATTTGAAGCAAAATGGAGAAAGAAAAAAGCAAAGAAAGGCGACCCTAATTATAACTACAAACCTATATATGATTCCAAAGACGCATTAAAAACAATTAGTCAATTTAGAGGTTGTGATTACAATACAATAATTGATTTAGATAAAAATATTAAGATAAGATTTATTGATGCAGGACATTTGCTAGGTTCAGCAAGTATAGAAGTGTTTATTACACAAAATGAAAAAACAACCAAAATAGTTTTTTCTGGGGATATAGGCAATAACAACAAACCAATTATTAAAAATCCACAATACATAGAAGAGGCAGACTATGTGGTTATGGAAAGCACCTATGGAGATAGAGTAGGGAATCATAATGTTGATTATGTGCAAGCATTGTATCCTATTATACAACGTACATTTAATAGGGGTGGCAATGTGGTTATTCCAAGTTTTGCAGTAGGCAGAATGCAAGAATTGCTTTATACGATTAGAAAAATTAAAGAAAGTAATTTAATCAAGGGCTTTGATAATTTCCCAGTATATGTGGATAGTCCACTTGCAGTGGAAGCTACTGAAATATTTTCTAAACATCATATAGAATGTTTTGATGAAGAAACAAAGGCATTAATAAGTGAAGGGATTAACCCTATTTCTTTTGAAGGTCTAAAAATGACTGTAAATTCAGAGGATAGTAAGAATATTAATACGGACGACACTCCAAAAATAATTTTATCAGCATCGGGTATGTGTGATGCAGGTAGAATAAAGCACCACCTAAAACACAATTTGTGGAGAAAGGAATCTACGATAGTATTTGTAGGTTTTCAAGTTCCGGGTACTTTAGGCAGAATAATATTAGATGGTGCAGATATGGTAAAAATATTTAATGAGGAAATATTGGTTAGGGCAGAAATAATTCAATTGCAAGGTACTTCATCACATGCTGATATGCTAGGATTATTAGAATGGGTAAAGGCGTATAAGAATAAACCTAAAAAAATATTTGTAACACACGGAGAAGATAAGGTCGCTGAAAATTTTGCTAAGCTATTAGGTTCCGAATTAAATCAAGATGCAATTGCACCATATAATGGATGTAAGTGGGATTTGGACAATAACGAATGTTTGATTGAAGGAAACAAAGAAAAAATAAATAAAGACAGACCTAATGTACCACATAAAGATGCAAGGGCTGTATTAGCATTTGATAATCTAACGAAAGAAATGGTAAAATTAAATCAAGTGGTGGCGGATAATAGTAATTGTAGCAATCGAGATTTAAGGAAATTTGCAAACGATATAAAAAATCTTTGCGAAAAATACAAAAACGATTTAAGCTAATATTAAGAAAAAATAAATAATTTCAATTATTTTTTCGAATTATAGATAAATTTGCTTGACTTTAGTTTTACAAAAACTTTACAATGATAGTGCACTTTGAAGTAATCAAAATTTGTTAAATAAATAGGTTTTTGTTGCTTCAATTTATATTTATTTATAAAAGGAGAAATATAGGTGGAGATACTTAAGGAAAAGATTTTAAAATATGGCAAGGTTTATCCTGGTAATATTCTTAAAGTAGATAATTTTCTTAATCATCAAATTGATATTCCATTAATGGCGGAAATAGGCGAAGAATTTGCTAAAAGGTTTTCGCATAGTAAGGCTACAAAAATTCTTACAGTTGAAGCGTCAGGAATTGCGGTAGCTTGCTTTGTTGCGAAAGCGATGGAAATCAATAATATACTTTTTGCTAAAAAAAGTACCACAAAAAATCTCTCTAAAGATATTTATACAGAAAAAATAATGTCATATACTCATGGAAAAGTATATGACATTTTTATTTGCAAAGATTATATAAATGCTAGTGATAAGGTACTTATTATTGATGATTTTTTAGCTAATGGAGAAGCATTTAGAGGTCTAATTTCTTTGGTAGAACAAGCAGGAGCTGAAGTTGTTGGATTAGGTGCGGTTATTGAAAAAGGTTTTCAAGGTGGTGGGGATAAACTAAGAAAGGCAGGATATGTTGTAGAAAGTCTTGCGATTGTGGATGAAATGACTGATAATAGTTTGATTTTCCGCAAATAATAATATTGTTAAAAACTAACTTATAAAATAAATTTTTGGAGGTAAAAATGAAAAAAGTTTTAGTTGTTATACTTGCATTTGTACTTGTATTAAGTTGTGCAGTGGTATTTACTGCTTGCGGAGACAAGGATGAAGAATTCAAAGTAGGAGTTATCCATATTGGTGATCCTGCTGACGGTAGTGGTTATACTTATGCACACGATATGGGTATCCAAGAGATGCAAAAAGAATTAGGCCTAAAAGATAGCCAAATTGTTAGAAAAAATAGTGTTGACGATCAAGATAATGCGGCTAGCAGAAAAGCTATGGAAGAATGTGTAGCAGAAGGTTGTGACATAATATTTGCTACAAGCTTTAACTATATGAATGTTTGCGAAGAATTGTCTGCCAAATATCCTGATGTAATTTTCTCTCATGGAACAGGTTACAAAGCAAACGAAACCAATTTTAATAACTATTTTGGTAGAATCTATCAAGCTCGTTATATTTCTGGTGTAATTTCTGGTTTGAATATGACTCAAGGTGCTAATGCTGGATATGTATCTGCTTTCACAACAGAACTTGCAGAAACATGTTCGGGAATTAACTCATTTGCTTTAGGTGTACAATCAGTTAATCCTACTGCTACAGTTTATACAAAGAGCCTTTCAAGTTGGTTTAATCCAACCAATGAAAAAGCATTTGCAGAAGCATTACTTGGAGCTCCTTATAATTGTGAAGTAATTGCGCAACATTGCGATACAGCTAATCCTATGGTTGCAGCTAAAGCAGCTGGAATGAAAGGAATTGGTTATAATAGTGATATGTCAAAAACAGATGCTGGTGATGCAGTTCTTACTTCAGTAGTTTGGGATTGGGGTGTATATTATAAAGTAGCAACAAAAGCAGCTAAAGACGGAACATGGGCTGACTTTATGAAAGATAATCAATATTATTATGGTAGTTATAACAATGGTATGTGCCAAATTATCAAAGATAATTTAAGCGACAAAGATGCAGCTTATGTTGCAGCAGTAGAAGCTAAATATGCTGATGATAGTTGGGATGTATTCAGTGGCAAAGTATTATCATTTGATTATGATGCAGCAACAAAAACTTGTACAGCTACAGATACAAATAGTCCATTATTAAAGAATGACGACACAGCTACAGGTGTTATAGATGATAGCGTTATTAAAGGTTCTATGAATTATCTAATTAAAGGTGTAGTAAAAGTAGCCTAAATAATATACAAATAAATAAATAAAGAAAGAATTAAGGAATTAAATATGAAAGAACAAAATGCTATTGAGCTAAATAATATTACCAAAACATTTGGTAGTGTAGTAGCCAACGACAATATAAGTCTTTCAGTAAGGCAAGGCGAGATTCTCGCCTTGCTTGGCGAAAATGGAAGTGGTAAAACCACTTTAATGAACATGCTATCGGGTGTATACAAACCCGATAGCGGTTCTATTTTCGTAAATGGAAAGCAAGTATCAATACAATCCCCTGAAGACAGTAAAAAATTGGGGATAGGAATGGTACACCAACATTTTAAGTTGGTGGAAGTTTTGAGTGCAGCCGATAATATTTGGATGGGGGTTGAATTACCACCATATAACTTAAATGAAAAATTAAAAGTTATTAATAATATCGAATTTGATGTTGCAAAAGATAAAAATAAATTTTTATATAATCTAAAAAAAGTTTTGAAAGATACAAAAGAAGTACTTGCTTGTGCTTTTTATCATATTAAAAATTCTTTCCTATCTAAGAATAGGAACGATGCAATAAAAGATATGGCAAGCAAATTTGGGTTTGAAGTAGACCCTACTAAATTCGTATATGATATGGCTGTTAGTGAAAAACAGACCATTGAAATAATAAAAGTGTTATATTATGGTGCTAAAATTATAATTTTAGATGAACCTACTGCAGTACTAACAGTGCAAGAAATAAATAAGTTGTTTAGTATATTAAGAGAAATGAAAAAGCAAGGTCATTCTATAATTATTATTACACACAAACTTAATGAAGTAATGGATATTAGTGATAGAGTAGCTATACTTAGAAAAGGGCAATATATAACTACAGTAAATACAAGTGAAACAAATGAAAAACAACTTACTGAATATATGGTAGGGCACAAAGTTGATTTGAAAATTGAAAGACCTGAAGTAGTTCACGATAAGCCTTTATTAGAAATTCGTGACTTGACTATAAATAATGATGAAGGCACTACTGCCATAAAAAAAGTAAATTTTTATATTCGTGGTGGAGAAATTTTGGGAATTGCGGGAATATCCGGTTGTGGACAAAAAGAACTTTGTGAAGCAATAGCGGGATTACGACCGATTGTTAGCGGAGAAATTAATCACAAAGGCGATAGTATAATTGGGTTAAAGCCAGAACAAATTATTGATAAAGGCATTTCTATGAGTTTTATTCCTGAAGATAGATTAGGAATGGGACTTGCACCTAGTTTGTCAATTACCGATAATATGATGCTCAAAAATTATAATGATACGCCTTGGTACAATCCAATTGTTGATAGAAAAAAAGCAAGGCAAGAAGCAAATAAAATTATTAAAGAACTAAAAATAGTAACGACATCGTCAGAAACACCTGTACGATTGTTATCTGGTGGTAATGTACAAAAGGTTTTGGTAGGCAGAGAAATAAAAGCAGGTCCAAATGTTATAGTAACTGCTTATCCTGTCCGTGGACTTGATATAAATTCCAGTTATGCAATTTATAATATTCTTAACGAACAAAAGAAAAATGGAGTAGGAATTTTATTTGTCGGTGAAGATTTAGATGTAATGTTGGAATTATGTGATAAAATTCTTGTTCTATGTCACGGTAAAGTTATGGGTGTAGTTCACTCATATAAAACAAATAAAGAAGAACTCGGATTAATGATGACAGGTAGTCTTGATTTGAATGAAATAAAGATTGATAAAGCATTTGGAATTGCAAAAGATACAAATATAAATAAGGGGGTAAATAATGAAGTTAAATAAAAGTGGAAATACTTCAATTAAAGAACCTCTAATACGAGTTGCAAAAAGAGATAAATTAAAATGGTGGCAAAATATTTTATTCTATGTTGGCGCAATACTTATTGCACTTATTGTTGGTGGAATTTTTATTTCTGCAATCGGGCAAAATCCTTTTTCATATTATGCACAAGTTATTGCTGGTAATTTTACAAATAACATTTATATAAAGCATTATTTAGAAATAATAGTACCATTACTAATTACTTCTCTTGGAGTGTCAGTAGCCTTTAAGATGAAGTTTTGGAATATTGGTGGTGAAGGTCAATTTATTATGGGCGCAATTATGGCAGCTACTTTAGCTACAGTAATAGGTGATACGCTTCCTAGTTGGCTAACAATAATTATAGTGTTATTATTTGGAATTATAGGTGGTGGTTTGTTTGGTGCGATGGTTGCTATATTAAAAGTAAAATTTAATACTAATGAAACTTTACTTACATTAATGTTAAACTATGTTGCATTATATTTACTTGCCTATTTTAAAAATGTTGATTTTTATAAACAACTAGATGTAGGTGCGTTTTTAGATTTTAGAAAATTGCCAAAGAATGCTTGGTTGCCAACTATTGGTAGCGGAATTTTTACATTTGATATTACAATTATTTTTGCATTAATTATGGTAGTATTGTTATTCTTTTATTACAATTATACAAAACACGGATATGAAATTAATGTAATAGGAGATAGTCCAAATACAGCTAGATATGCTGGAATGAATGTTAAATGGATTATTATTAGAACCGCATTTTTATCGGCTGGTATTATTGGACTTGCCGGTGCTTTCCATGTAATCGGGTCTTCCGCAAATCATATGCTTAGTGAGAATATAACAGGTGGAGTAGGTTGGACGGGCATCATTGTTGCTTGGCTAGCAAAATTGAATCCATTTGGAATTTTAATAGCAACAGGACTTTTAGGTTTGTTACAAAATGGTAGTTCGGTAGCCGAAAGTACTATGCATATATCTTCATCTTCAGCAGATATAATTCAAGGAATAATTCTATTCACTGTATTGGCAATGGATTTCTTTGTTAGGTTTAAAGTAATTATTAGAAAGAAAAATAAGAATGGAGAAAATACGGTAGAAGTAGAAGAAAATAAAGTTGTATCAGATAATGTTGTTACAAGTGAAATTAGTAAAGAGGAGGTAACAGAATAATGAATGCAAATATAATGATTATTGTTACTTTCTTATTTTATGCTGTTAGACACAGTATTCCATTATTACTTGGTACAACTGGAGAAATACTACACGAAAAATCAGGCAGCCTTAATCTAGGTATTGAAGGAATTATGGCAGTTGGTGCAATAATAGGATATTTAGGAGCTTGTGCTGCAAATAATTTATTTATTGGGTTAATTGTTGCATTTTTGGCTGCGGGCGTTTGTGGATTAATTTATGCTTTCCTAACAGTTACAATGCAAGCTAATCAAAATGTTACAGGCCTTGCACTCACAATTTTTGGTGTTGGTTTTTATCGTTTTATTGGGCAAGCGCTTCGTTCACAATCAAAATTCCCTCAATTATCAAAAAGTAAGAATTTAGTAAATTCAATTACAGACAGTGGAATACCAGGACTTAGAGATATTCCTTATGTCGGAAAATTATTGTTTTCATATAATATATTCGTATATTTAGGAATTTTTATTGCAATAGTTTGTTGGATTTATATTAAATATTCAAAACAAGGATTAAGAATGAGAGCTGTAGGTGAGAATCCCGCAGCAGCCGATGGCGCAGGAGTAAATATAAAGACAGTAAGATATGTCAATATAATAATTGGTGCGGGTATTTGCGGAATTGGTGGTTTGTATCTAGCGTTAATTACAAATTCAGGCGAATGGAATACTAATTGGATTAATGGTTTTGGTTGGATAGCTATTGCATTGGTTATATTTGCTAATTGGTCACCAGCACGTGCAATATGGGGCTCATTTGTATTTGGTTTGTTCTATGCACTACAATCTTGGAAAGGTAATTTGGCTGCGGTTTTCCCTAAAGTTTTAGGTTGGATGGGAGCTATTCCAAATGAATTCTATCAAATGTTGCCATTTATAATAACTGCATTAGTATTGATATTTAGTTCTATCAGGAAAAAGAAATCAGGACAACAACCAGCAGCAATGGGACTCAATTATTTTAGAGAGGATAGATAATAAATTGATAAAAATAAATTTAAATAATTTAGGATTATTTTATTGCATTTTGATGCAATAACCGGGTTATTTGATAAAAAAAATTGTAATATAAATATAATATTTATGTATAGAAAATGTAAATTAATATAAAAATAATAAAATATAGTTAAAAATTAATGACAATAAAACAAATTAAATATATAATGAAGTCAATACTAAATTAAATGAGGGTAAAATGATTAAAGCAATTGTTTATAATTCGAATACTGGGTTTACAAAAAAGTATGCAGATATGCTATCTGAAAAGTTGGGCATTCCTTGCTATGAAGGGGAAAAAGCACATTATGTTTTGGTGGCAACAGATGAAATTATTTTTATGAGTTGGATTAGTGCTAATAGACTTAAGGGATATACGCATATAAGGCGTTCTTATAAGATAAAAGCTATTTGTGCAGTCGGTTTGGGCGAAGAAAGTGAAATGACACGTAATAAAATTATAGAAAACAATAAAATTAAAGAAAGTATTCCATTTTTCTATTTAAGGGGAGGAATGGACAAAACAAAACTTACTGGTTTTAATAAATTTGCAATTAATATAATTGAGAAAATAGTAGAAAAATCAAATAAAAAAGAATCAAAAGATGATAATGGTATGCACAATGATATTAGAGAAGGTGCTGACTATGTCGATGAAAACAACTTAAATATAATATTAACCTGGTTCGAAGCAAATAATAATTAATCCTTAAAGTAGTTATTAAAAATTTAATTTTAGTTAATTAAATAACAAATAAAAAGGAATTTAATATATTATGTATAAATTGGAAATGCATTTACACACAAAAGGAAATAGCTCTTGTGGTAAGGAAATGCCTATAAAAATTATTGAGAGATATAAAAAGGCAGGCTATGACGGAATAGTTTGTACTAATCATTTTAATAAATACATTTTTTATAAATACTTTCGTAATTATAAAACCACTGAAGATAAAGTAAATAAATATTTGGAAGCATACTATGAGTTATACAAATATGGAGAAAAAGAGGGCATAGACATTTTTTTTGGTGTAGAACTTGCACTTTTAAATGATGACTATCACAATCATGTTCGTCCAAATTGTGCTGAATTATTGGTATATGGAATAACAGTGGAAGAATTCAAAAAATACAATGTAAAATTAGCAAATATGAATTATGAAAAATTCTATAATTTTGCTGATGAGAATAATTGGTTAGTTGTCCAAGCACATCCTTTCCGTGCCAGAACAAAACTTGTTGACCCAAAATATTTACACGGACAGGAAGCATACAACGGACATCCATTCCATAATAATAGAAATGACCTTGCTCTTGAAAGGGCAGAAGAATTTGGTTTAATAAAAACGGCAGGAAGTGATTTTCACGCATTGAATTATGAGGGTACGGGATTAGCTTTTGAAAGAAAAGTTACTAGTGAACAAGATTTAGTTAAATTATTGAGGACAACAAAACCTCAAATATTTAAGAGAAAAGAGGGGAATTTATGAATTTAGCAACAAAATTAACATTAAGCAGAATTTTATTAATACCTATTATGTTGGTATTTTACTTTGTTAACTTTCCATATCATTATTTGGTTACAGCCGTAATATTTGTATTAGCTAGTTGTACAGATTTTTTAGACGGATATGTAGCAAGAAAGCGTGATGAAGTAACGACTTTAGGCAAATTTCTTGACCCAATAGCCGATAAATTATTAGTTGTAGTAGTATTGTTTATGATGATAGGCGGAAATTTTCTATTTATGCCGAAAATAGTTACTATAATTTTTGCTTGTTTAATAATGGGTAGAGAACTTATTATAAACGCATTTAGACTAATAGCAGTAGGCGGTGGAATTATTATTCCAGCGGATAAATGGGGTAAGTTAAAGACTGTTTGTTTGAATATAGCAATGCCTCTTATGTTATGTAATTTGCATAAAATAATCAGTGTAATTGGTTGGATTTTGTATGCACTTGGTACTATACTTACAATTTTAAGTGGAATTAATTATATTGTAAAAAATAAAGAAGTTTTAAAACTAAAGTAACAATAATAGTATTGAATAAAAAAACACAAATTAATTTTTGAAAAATATATTAAAACTGTCCTAAATATACATTTTTATTAGGGCTTTTATCTATTTATTAGTATTGACTTTTAGTATAAAAAATTGTATAATATATAAATATATATTAAAGAACTTGATGTCGAAGGAGGACATAATAATGGCAAAAGTAAATTTAGATTGGAAAACAGCATATAGTTTTATTACTGATGCGTTTGTTGGTGCAGGAGTACCTAGAGAAGATGCAGAAATTTGTACTGATGTACTTTTAGAAAGTGATAAAAGAGGTATAGAAAGTCACGGCTGTAATAGGTTCAAACCAATTTATATAGATAGAATTAAAGCTGGTATCCAAAATCCAGTTACTAATTTTGAAATAGTTAGAGAAACCCCAACTACAGCAGTAGTTGATGGACACGACGGAATGGGTCAAGTTATTGGCTTTAAATCAATGTCACTTGCTATCGAAAAAGCTAAAAAATATGGAATGGGTATGGTAGCTGTTCGTAATTCTTGTCATTATGGTATTGCTGGATATTATCCAAGTATGTGCATAAAAGAAGGTATGATAGGAATGACTGGTACTAATGCTAGACCTAGTATTGCCCCTACATTTGGTGTAGAAAATATGTTAGGAACAAATCCACTAACTATAGGTTTTCCTACAGATGAGGAATTCCCATTTATTATAGATTGTGCTACAAGTATATCTCAAAGAGGTAAAATAGAATATTTTGCTAGAATGGGAATGGACACCCCTGCTGGTATGGTAATTGGTAGAGATGGTAGTACATTAACAGATAGTAATCAAATTTTGAAAGATTTACAAACAGGCAAAGCCGCTCTTGCTCCATTAGGTGGTGTAGGTGATGAACTAGCAGGTTATAAAGGATATGGATATGCAACAGTAATTGAAATACTAAGTGCAGCATTACAACAAGGTAATTACTTGAAGATGCTTACAGGTATTGGCGCTCAAGGCGAAAAAGTACCTTTCCATCTTGGACATTTCTTTATTGCAATTGATACTAATGCTTTTATGGGCGTAGAAAGTTTCAAAAAGACAGCTGGTAATATTTTGCGTGATTTACGTAATTCTGAAAAAGCACCAGGTCACGATAGAATTTTTACAGCCGGTGAAAAAGAATATGATGTTTGGCAAAAAAGAAAAGATACAGGCGTTCCTATAAATGACGCAGTACAATTAGAAATGATAACAGTTAGAAATGATCTAGGTTTATCTCAATACACATTCCCATGGGAAAAATAAAGGAGATAATATAATAATGGATTATGCAAAAGAATCTTTACGACTTCATAGTGAGTGGAAAGGAAAATTAGAAATAACTTCACGAGTTCAAGTAACCAATAAAGATGAACTTAGTTTAGCTTATACTCCAGGTGTTGCGCAACCTTGTTTGGAAATTCAAAAAGATATTAACAAATCTTATGAACTTACAAGAAGGTGGAACTTAGTAGCCGTTGTTACTGACGGCACAGCAGTGCTAGGATTGGGAGATATCGGTCCTGAAGCAGGAATGCCTGTAATGGCAGGTAAATGTGTCTTATTTAAAGCATTTGCCGATGTCGA
>JBAXZI010000021.1:0-26655 GCA_041670385.1 Clostridia bacterium
CCCGCATCGACAAGTCTACGCATTATTGGAATTTGGTTCGTTGGCTTTTTTCTACCCATTAATTTATTTTGCACTTCTACATCAGTTGCGTGAACTGAAACATATAGCGGTGATAATTTGTAATCGATTATCCTTTGTATATCTATTTCTTGTAAATTTGTACAAGTAATGTAAGAACCACTAATAAATGACAAACGATAATCATCATCTCTTATGTATAATGTATCACGCAAGCCTTTTTTTAGTTGTTGTACAAAACAAAACATACAATTATTGTGACATTCTCTAGGAGAAATTTCTACACTTTCATCAAAATTAAGACCTAAAGTTTGATAATCACTGTTTTTCTCAATAATTATATCATAAGGGGTTTGTCCTTCATTTTCTATTTTTAATGTACAGTTATCTAAACCATCAGCATAAATATAATCAAGTAAATCAATAAATTTATGTTCGTTAAAATAAGTAACATTGTCACCAATTTTTACTTTATCTGATAATACACTATCTTCTAGAATTTCTACAATTTTTGCCATAATGTTATTATCTTATATTTTTTGCTAAATGTCAAATAAACGCATTGAATTTTATATAAATAATGGTATAATTATGTTAATTAACAAACAATAATAAATAAAAGGAAATAAATTTTATGCCTAATGATGTAATTACTCTAAATGCAGTCGCTAAAGAACTTAATGATTTACTATTAAACGGTCGAATAGAAAAAATCTATCAACCCGAAAAAGATGAAATTTGTCTTCAAATTAAATCAAATGGTAGTACAAAAAATTTAGTTATTAGTGCAAATCCTGCTCATCCTCGTATTCATATATCTAGCCAAAAGAAAGAAAATTCTTATACAGCACCAGCTTTTTGTATGCTACTAAGAAAATATTTACTTGGAAGCAGTGTTCGAGATGTCGAAATTTATAATTGCGATAGAATTATAAAAATTTCTATAGATGCAAGAAATGAATTACAAGATAAACAAAAATATTTCCTTATGATAGAACTTATGGGTCGATATAGCAACATTATTTTATTAAATGATGATATGCTTATAATAGATGCAATAAAAAGAATTCATCTTGACCAAAGTACTACAAGATATATTTTACCTAATATAAAATACGCATTACAACCACAAACAAAAATTTCATTAAATAACGAAGATAAATTGAAAGAATTTTTTGAAGAAAACAAAAATAATCTAACTATTGATACTTTAATGCAAAATATTAGCGGAATTAGTAAAGATACAGCAAAAGAATTATTGGCTAGTCCAAATATTTTAGAAAGTTTAATCTTATTTAATAATATAAATTCAAGTAAAAAATATAAACCTTGTATTTACAAAATTGACAATCAGATAAAAGACTTTTATATATGCCCTTATACTACCCTAAAAGGCGAATTTTTGCCTCTTGCTAGTATGAATGCGTGCTTTGATTATTACTACAATATTTATGACCATTGCGAACGCAAAAAAGCGAATACGAAACAAATAACTATAGTTCTAAAAAGATTAAAGAAAAAAATTGATAAAAGAATTAATGATAATTACAGTAAAATTGCGGAATGTGAAAAAAGTGTTCAGTTAAAAGAAAAAGGTGATTTGATTTTATCAAATTTATATAAAATTAAAAAACAAGATAAAGTATTACTATGTTATGATTATAACAATGAATGCGAAACCGAAATAACACTTGACCCATTACTTAATCCAAGTGAAAATGCACAAAATTATTTTAAACGCTATGCAAAATCAAAAAGAGCAAAAGATATCGCACTACAGCAGTTGCCTGAATTAGAAAAACAAAGAGAATATTTGGATATTATAGATGCTAGTATATCAAATTGTGAATTAAAACTAGAATATGATGAAATAATGAACGAACTTACCCAACTAGGTGGTATGAAAAAGGTACAAAATAAACAAAAACGTAAGCCAAAACCTAGTATGCCTACACATATTGTTATAAAAGGTTTTGATATATATATAGGTAAAAATAGTATTCAAAATGTAGAAACTACTTTTAATATAGGAAACGGCGGCGATATTTGGCTTCATACCAAAGATTATCACGGTTGCCACGCAATAATTAAAGGAACACCAGATGATGATACAATTTATAAAGTTGCTTGCATCGTAGCCTATTATAGTGAAGGTCGAACCTCTGACAAAGTAAATGTTGATTATACCTTGCGTAAGTTTGTAAAAAAACAACCAAACTCTTTTATCGGTATGGTTAATTATACTAATTACAAAACAGTTTTAGTTCCACCCACATCAATAGAAGAAATCAAAAATAAATAAGTAATTTAAATATATAGAAAAAGTGCCATTTCAAAATGAAATGGCACTTTTTTTATTATCAAATTTTACTAAGAATTATTCTTCAATATTTTTAGCTTTAGCTGTTTTTTCTGCTACTTCTTCAGGACTGTCTCTATGTTCTAAAACATCTTCATCCATTACATTAGCAACCAAAGATACTGAAGCTTTATCACTTGCTTCCATTTCTTCTTCTGTTACTAGTTTTTTATTAGGAATAATAAGATTAAGAACAACGGCAAGTACTGTTGAGATAGCTAATGCACTGACTTCAACAAAGCCACCAACATCTGTACCAAAACCAACTTTTACTAAATTACCATTGATTCCATAATTACTCATAGCCGATACTATATCACCACCAAGGCTAACAGCACCTAAACCAAGACCTACTGATAAAGTTACTGAAACAACTAGCATATTTTTACTATCGCCAAAATCTACTTTACCATCTACCAATGCACGCAAGCCGTTTGCTGAAATCATACCAAATAATACTATACAAGCACCGCCTACTACTGCACTAGGAATAGAACTCAATATTTCACCGAATGGTACTATAAGTCCTAATAATACAGCATAGCAAGCCGCTACAAATACGTTACGAGGTGAATAATTGCCTGTTATTGCAAGTACAGCTGTATTTTCTCCATAAGTTGTGTTTGCAGGACCTCCTAGCATACCACTAACTACTGTAGCAACACCATCACCAAGTACGGTACGATGTAGACCAGGGTCTACCATAAAGTCTTTTCCGCAAACTACACTGTTTGCACTAATATCGCCTAAATGTTCCATAAATGTAACCAAAGCGATAGGAACGATAGAAAGCATTGCTGTGCCTATTAATGCACCAGTAAGACCATTCCAAGCACCCCAGAAGCCCCATACTTGTTTAGCTTGTTGGAATATTATTACATCATTACTAAAATCTATATGTACTAAACCAATTATTGCGGAATATGCATAACCAACTACAAAACCAAACAAAATTGGTATAATTTTCATAAAGCTCTTTGGTCTAGCAAAAGCATTAATTAAAATTATTGTAAGTGCGGTAATTAAAGCAGTTGTCCATTGTTTCCAAGCAACAGAACCGTAAACAACATAATTAGCAACAATATCATTCCAGAAAATGCTACCAGCTAAGTTCATACCAATAATAATTATTACTGGCCCTACTACAATTGGAGGGAAAAGCTTTTTAACTTTTTTTACTCCTACTTTCTTAATCAAAAATGAAAATACAACATAAACTAAACCAGCAGCGACTAATGCAAGCATTGCTGTAAGTGCCATAGTATTATATTGTGTTTGATTAGGATCTTTTCCAAATTGACTAAAAATTGTTATCAAACCTGGCATAAATGCAAAACTAGATCCCAAAAATACAGGAACTTTTCTCTGTGTTAGGAAGAAGAAAATTATTGTTCCTACACCTGCTGAAAACAATGCTAGAGGAATACTCATTCCTACAACTAGTGGTACAGTTATTGTTGCACCCAACATTGCGAACATATGTTGGAAACTTAATACTGCATCTTTTGCGGTAAATCCCTTAAAAAAACTTTTTACTGAGCTTAACCTTGATTTGAATTTGTTCATTAATACCTCCAATAATATTTATTAGTTTTATTTATTTATTAAAATTACTTCGTCTTTATCATCTATCTCTAATAATTGTACTTTTACTAATTCGCTTCTACTGGTTGGTAGATTTTTGCCGACATAATCAGGACGAATAGGCAATTCACGATGTCCCCTATCTATCAAAGTAGCGAATTGAATACTTTTAGGTCTACCCAAACTAATTATTGCATCAATACCAGCTCTTACTGTTCTACCTGTAAAAAGTACATCATCAACAAGAATTATATCTTTACCTACTATATTAAAATTTATTTCACTAGTATCTATGCTAGCCTTTTGTGTTATATCCTCTAAATCATCTCTAAAAAAAGTAATATCTAAACAACCGACATTTATTTTTTGACCTTCAAAATTTTCTATGTTTTCAGCTATTCTATTTGCTAAAGGAACACCTCTAGTTTTAATTCCGACTAAACAAATATTATCAACACCATTATTATTTTCAATAATTTCGTGTGATATTCTAATTAATGCCCTACTTATTGCCTTGTCATCTAGTATTAATGCCTTTATTTCCATTTTTTCTCCATAAAAAAAGTCTTAACCCGCTTTTCAGCACATCAAGACCCTATAGAATACAAATTTATTTAACTGCACCTTGCATTTAATAGTAACCTTGATGGCATCTCTGTACCAACCTTAAAGATTTCTTAAACATATGTTATCACAACAATAGTAATTAAGCAACAATTTTTTACATATTATTTTATTTTTTTTGGAATTCCATATATGCGGAGCAGCCACAAGGTAAAGTAATACCATCTTTACTCTCTAAACCTATCTCATCAGCATCTACAATATGAGTATTTTCCTTAAAAACTATATCTAAAATATTTTTCATAACAGTAGGTTGCAAACCTGTAGTATACGAATTTATTAAATAAAATAATGGATTATCCGACATAACTTCTTTTGTTGTATTTACCAAATTAAATATATTGTCTTCAAGTTTCCACATTTCACCGTTTGGACCTCTTCCATAACTAGGTGGGTCCATAATTATTGCGTCGTATTTATTGCCTCTTCTAATTTCTCTTTCTACAAATTTTAGACAATCATCTACTATAAATCTAACCTTTTTTTCATCTAAATTACTAATCCCCACATTTTTCTTAGCCATTTCGCACATAGACTTAGCAGAATCCACGTGACATACGCTTGCACCTGCACTTAAACAAGCTAATGTTGCTCCACCAGTATAGGCAAATAAATTAAGCACCCTAATAGGGCGTTTAGCTTTATTTATTGTTTCAATCATTCTTGCCCAATTTACTGACTGCTCGGGGAATACACCTATATGCTTAAATCCCATTAGTTTGCATTCAAAAATTAATTTTCTCCAATTCACATAGAATTTGTCGTCTACTTTTCCCAAATAGTCCCATTGTCCACCACCTTTTGCACTTCTTTTATAAACTGCCGATAGCTTGCTATTAGTTTCTAAATCATAAGGCGGTTGCCAAATTACTTGTGGGTCCGGTCTAAGCAAAATATTATTTGCAAAATTTTCTAGTTTTTCACCGTTCCCTGTGGCTAATAATTGATAATTCTTCCATTCATTATTTGTTTTCATATATTTATCCTATTAATTCTATTTATTCTATTTGTTTTATTTGTTCTATTTGTTCTATTTATTCTATTAGTTTTAATTGTTCTTTCTGTTCTATTTATTCTATTCCTTTAATCATTTCGTCATATGCATTGCCATCATCTATTTTCGTTAGTACATTTATGAATTTTTTTGCATCTATGTATCTATGGTGTTCTCTTAAAAGCTTAATGAATTCTACCAATTTTATTGATAACTGGTGTCTTGTCTCCGCTCTAACCTTAACAAACTCTGGATTTCCAAGATCAGGGGCAAATCCAACGCCATAAATATTAACTATATCGAGCATAATTGCTATTTTGTCCGCAATAGGGATAGCTTTATCAAAATTGCTCATATATTGCAAATATTGCTCAAAATCAAATTTATATTGTGGTAAAGTAAGTGTATATTTAGCATTTTTGTATTCCAACTTAAAACAAACATCATAATTAAGCAAAGTTTTTCTTATAATATTATTAGTTGTCTTCAAATTATTTATTGCACTTTCATATATGTACTCGCCCCATAATAAACTAAATATTTGGCTTCTTTCAATTCCTTTAGAGCCTTTATATATGTATAACATAAACAATTCTCTAGATTTTTTAGTTTTCCATTGCATTTCGACACCATTCACACAAATAGAAGTATCACTCATAACTTTAATTTGTACTTCTTTATCATTTTTCATTGGGGTGCCTATTGTTTGCTTCGGAATTTTGTTTAATTTTTTTACATATTCAACACAAATTTTTGAATGCAATGCAAACTTTAATATCGGCACAAAAAATACGGAATAATCTATAAAAATTGTGTCCAAAGCATTTGCTTCGCAAACATTTAACAAATTTTCTAAATATTCGGCTATTCCTTTTGTATCATTACAACTTATAGCATAATTAATTAGTACCGAACTTGAAAAAACCCATATAAGTGTATGATTTTTTGTAGCTAATAAGCTTTTACTAGCATAATGTTTTGCCTCTTCTTTTTGTCCATTTTGCCAACACCAATAGGATATACCTGCATATAAATCCGCAGCAAATTTTGATTGTTTTTTTTCTGCTATTTTAGCATAAATTAATGCTATTTCTTTTGGATATTCATCTTTAGAAAACTCTGCATAAACTATTGTTTTTGCCCAAATACTATAATATTTACAAGAATCACCACAATTTGTTGCACCAACTGCCTTATCGCTATATTTTAATGCCTCATTTTTATAACCCATATATGCATATATTCTAGCAAATAAACAAAATACATAAGATACATCTCTATATTCACCATATTTATGCGCATTTGCTAAAGCTCGTTTTGCCATATCTTCGGCTACTACCATATCTCCTGCATAATAATAATATTGTAAAAATTTATAAGGAATTACGTAAAATTCTACTTTATTATGAATTAATTGTAAATACTCTTGAGCTTTACGACAATTGCCTATATCAAAATAAGCTTCAGATAAAGCCTGCAATGCTTTAACATATAATTGATTGTAAGGTAACTGATTTGTATCAAGAAATTTAGTACAATTATAAAGTGCTTTTCTATTAATTTCATAATCACTATCACGAAATAATCTTGGTAAATACAAAATTATCATTTCATAAATTTTTATTTCATCAAAACTATAAGTATTAGGTAATAAAGTACGAATAAAATCAATAGCTTCATTAGCCCCTTTATAATATTCTAATGCACGCATTTTAATAAAAGCTGCTATCAAAAATTCGTAATCTTGTAAAAATTCTAAAGATAATATTTGATTTATTTTTTCCAAACAATCCTCATATTTATGCTTTACCAAATCTCTTATTGCAGAATATCCGTAACAAACATAATTTTCTATGCAAAAATATTCGTCCATAGTATCATTTTTTTCACTAGATGCAAAAACAAATAACCTTACAAGATAATCATTATCCAACAACATTGCTTTAATTGCATTCGTGAAATATTCAACATTAACTAATTTTATTCCCACTCTTAAGGCATTTATATATTCCTTTGTTTCCATTAAATAATTGAAAAGTTCATCATATATATTATTTTTATAATTATCCGTATTGTAAATATTATTATTTTGCAATAAACTTTTTAATATAGAACTTATTCCATATCTAGTTTTACCTTTTCTTTGAACATAACCTTCGTTACTAACTGTTATATAATCCAAAACAGTAACACCATTTTTATATATTCTTTTTGCAAATTCAGGAGTAATAGAATACAAATTTGAAACATAACTCAAAAACTGAATATCATCAGTATTCAAATCGTCCAATTTAAGCTCTTTAAATTCTAAATTACTATTACTAGGTAAAATATATTCGTCTAAAATTTTAGGTGCAAATTTACCTAATTTATTATAATTAAGAGGTAAGATTGATTCCGAAATTAAAATAACCTTCAAATTTTTTGGACAATTTAATAATAAATATTCTATTAGTTGATAATTAAAATTTTTAGGAATGCTTTCCAAGTTTTCCATTACCAACAAACAATCGCCTTTTTTCTCATTAATTTTTTGGAGAATCTCATTCAGAATTACTTTATCAACGCCAGGATTTTCACAATATTTTAATTGTAAATATTTTTGATGTGTTTCAGGTTCGTTAGGCAAAACTTTTTCGGATAAATCTAAACTTAACGAATATATATCATCTTGTTTTGCATTAAACCAAAATGTCGATGAATATCGATTACTTAGCTCACTTAAAAAAATAGTGTTTATACAATCTGAAGAACTTAATACCATTACAGATGAAGATGTATTAGACATAATATCATTTATAATTCTGTTATTTCTTTTGTTCATGCATTTTCTCCTTATATACCTACTTAATAATAGTAAATCAAAAGTAAATATAAGTCAATAAGAATATTAAATAAAAAGCCACTTTTTTTCAAAAAAAGTGGCTCCTAATTTATTTATTTTAATAATTAGCACAATTCTTTAATTAGTGCTTCTCTTTCGGATTTTTCTTCTTCAGTCATTTCATCTAATAATCCAGCTTTTCGTTTTTCAATAAAGTATCTTATTCTTGTTAACTTCTTATTCGTTACTTTATATTTAAACGAAGCTATTAAAGCTATTGATATCAATATAGCTATAGCACCGCCCATTAGTATTCTTATAGTAATTAATACTTGTGGCGATTGTTGAATATAATCGTTAGTATCTGAAACTTTATAACTAGCAAAAGACAATACCCAACCTACCATACCAACGCCAAAAGCACCAGCGATTTTTCTAATTAATGTCATCATTCCACTATAACTACCAGTAGGGCGATCGCCTGTTTTGAATTCACCTACATCAACTGTATCTGGGAATATAATCCAAGGCATCATTTGTGCCCCGCCAAAGCCTAACCCCATTACAGCAGCAACTATTGGTACTAAAATTGGTGGTGCCCAAGAAGGGGAAACAATGGCTAGCATAATACCACCTATAATATAAAAAGGTAATCCCATTCTAAAAGCAAATTGCTTACTTTTTTTGTCCATCAATACTCTAGCAATTGGAAAAGCTATTACAGCAGAAATCATAAGTGGAGCAATTATAAACATTGAAGAAAAATTCATACCGAATAATACACTTCCGTGCCATACATCAGTTGCATAAAAAACAGCCAAACAACTTATTACATCCATACACATAAACGCTGAAGCATACATAACAATATGCCACCTAAATGATTTATTTTTGAAAGGTTCACCATAATTTGCTAAGAATTTTTTCCAATTGAATTTTACTTTAGGTGTATCTATTGGAACATTAATTCTTTCTTTTACAAAAATACCACAAAGTATTAATCCCCCACCAAACGCAGAACCAAAAACTAAAGATATTATTAGCCAAAATTGGATATCAGTAATTTGTGGTAACAAAGCTTGATCTGGTGCCACATAAGCTTCTAATAACAATAATGGAACTAAATATGATATACCAGACGAAATTGCGTTAAAAATCAATTTTATAGTATTTGCATTATTCCTTTCTTTGAAATCAGGAGATATGTCACTTGCTAATGAACAATAAGGAACTTGAGTAATTGTAGAACAAGTATTCCATACTATGTAAAAAATTAAGACATATATTTCTAATCCGTGACCTGCTGTAATTCCTATTCTTTTAACTGGAGCAAACAAAAATACAAGTGCTATTAAAAGTAAAAAGCCACCCACTACCATATAAGGTTTTCTTCTGCCAAAACGACTTCGTGTATTATCTGTGATATGACCCATTAATGGATCTGTAAATGCGTCCCATAATTTAGCTATCATCATAATTGTAGAAGCTATAGCAGCGGCAATACCTATTGATGTCATATATTTCAACATAACACATGACATTAAGGCAACTCCACCACCATCCATTAAAGAACCTATTCCATAGACAACTTTTTCTTTTACAGGAATATAATCGGGATTAGTAGTTAATTTTTCCATTTCTTTTGTGTTCATTAATACCTCGCAAAATTTATTTTTCTTACTAAATTTTATATTTAAAAATATGTTTATTTAACTATAATTACAATTAATCTAACAAAAGTTTTTAATATAAAACACAGCTTTTTAAGTATAACCTATATATAATAAATTATCAATAGCAAATTTTGCAATACGTCAATTTTTTTGTTTTGTTAAATAAAATAGCAGATTACTTTTGATAATCTGCTATTAAATAATTAATTTTTATTTATATAAAATTATTTTTAACCTTCACCACCGGAAACAACATCTGTTTCTACAGGTGTTAATACATTAAGTGGAACAGCCGTAGTAATTCTATTAATAGAATCTAATAAATCTTGGTCTTGGTCATCATCAACAAATATAAACTTTTTATAAGGGAGTAACACTAAAGTATCACATTTTGATATAAAATTTTCAAAATTAGCTATTTCTTCAATCGCAAAAATATCTTCCTCATATAAACTATTTATATATACTAGCATATCATTATAGTTGTACCATGCATCAGTATAAAATGTTTCATTAAAATTGTAAATTATGTTTTTAGTTCCTACATGCAAAGCTCCTACCAAATATGTGGCAAAATTTAACACATCAAATTGAGCCGGGTTTTCTGCACTCAAATTATTATTAGCCACTCTACTAGCTACTTCATTCAAATCTATATCTGCCTTATATACACATTGCAAAGTACCATCTATTTTATCAAAATAATACCATTCATTTTGATAAACATAAAACGCTTTCAATAAATTTGCATGCTCTTTGTCAAAATATTCTATAAAAAAGAAATTGTCTGCTTCATCTTTTTGATATATTTTAGCAGATAAAACTATATCATAATCTTCTGTTATATTAAATTCTTTATTTATTGTCTTTATTGCATCATCTACCACAAATTTTAATGTATAGTTTCCATCACTATAATTCAAAAATTCAGCTTGATGTTCTTTATTATTTATAAAATCGATAGGTATTGGTTCTTTACCAATATTCATTTCTGAAAGTTCTATTTTTACATTCACATCTTCGCCATCAAACAAAGTATTGGCAAATTCATCATTTTGATCTAAAAATATGTCTACAGTACAATTACCAATATTGGTATCAATTGTTTCAAAATATACTTTAAAACTATAAGATGGAAAATTGTTTTGTTCAATATCTTCTTGGTTGATACCAAGAACATTACTAACAATCTTATTAACTTTTTCAGTATTAACTGTAGTATTATCTTTCTCATCAATATTTTTAACTACATTCATTAATTTTTCCAAAGTTTTAGCTACATTAACTTCAAAACTGTATTTATTTTCAGAAACAGTACCATTAAGCCTAGTTTGTCCATCAATACCTTCACTTGTCAATTCAATTACAGATTGCAACAAAGTAGATGCCTCTGAAACTGCTTTTGCATCATCAAAAGTATCTAAATTAAAAGGAAAAAGATCTCCCCACATCGTAACAGGAAATTTTGTTTTAAATTTGGTTGTACCCAAACTTACAAAAAGCTCTTGGTTATATAGATAAAGACCAAAAGTTACGTCTTCATAACTATTCTCTACCGAAGAAACTTCCAACGAAAACATTGCTTCTTCTTTACTTAAATTATTATAATTGATTTTGAAATTAGCCCAGTAAGTTTTGTCATTCAAATTAATTTTCAAATTCAAATTCGAGCTTATTCTAGGTGATGATTTTAATTTTTTACTTGAAAAATCTTTAGTTACATTTACAAATCCGCCCAGTAATTTTTTATACACATCACTAGGTGTCGGGGATTCTATAGTTGTCCACGATACTTGGGTATCAATAATGTCATTGCCTTCTGGCGACGTGTCATCATCACCAATACAAGATGCAAGTACCAACATTCCAAGAATTACAACGATTATCATAAAATAAAATCGTATTCTTTTCATATTGCCTCCTGAAATAAATTATTTGTTTTTGTTTATTATTTCATTTACTCTCATAATACAATCTGAATAATTACAATCTTCATGTATACTTTTATCTCTTGTTTGCAACTCTACATTTCCATTCTCTAATGATCTTGGGCTAATAACAATCCTTAACGGAATTCCCATCAAATCACAGTCCGAAAATTTAACCCCCGGAGATGCTTTCCTATCGTCAAATAGTACATCTATCCCATTCGCCATCATATCCCTATATAACTGATCTGCTTTGGTTTTTACTTCTTCATTGTCAGTTCTTAATCCACATAAATAAACTTGCCATGGAGCTATTGACATAGGTAAAATAATTCCCTTATCATCGTGGCTTTCTTCAATTACTGATGCTAGTGCTCTTCCGATTCCTATTCCATAACAACCCATTATCGGGTTTATCGGTTTTCCATCTTTGTTCAACACTGTCATATTCATTGCTTTAGTATATTTGGTACCTAATTGAAAAATATTTCCAACTTCAATACCGTTTTCCAATTTTATAGCCTTGCCACATATTGGACAAATATCACCTTCTTGTACTTTAGAAATATCGACATATTCAGCATTCGGAAATTCTCTTTCCATATCTATACCACTAATATGATATTCAGGTTTATTTGCACCAATGACTATATTATTGTTATCTTTTAAGGATTTATCATATAAAATTATCGTATTTTGTATGTCTAATTTATATGCTCCAATATTGCCTGCGGTTAAATGCTCATCATCATTTATATTAGCAGGTGCAATATCTTTTCCTTCAAGTATTTTTTTGAGTTTAGATTCATTTACTTCCAAATCACCACGTATAAAACAAAGTATAAGGTTGTTTGTTCCTTTTTCACAATAACAAACAGCTTTCATTATTTTTTGTTTTTTTACTTTAAGTAATTTTGCTATTTCTTCTATTTCTTTAGCTTCACCAGTAAATACTTCTTTTATTTCTTCACTAACTTCATCTCTTAAAGAAGGTCTAGTAGTAATAGCTATTTCCATATTTGCTTTATATCCACATTCTGGACAAATAACAATTGTATCTTCGCCAACTTCGGTAAGTAACATATACTCGTGAGCTATATTTCCACCCATTAAACCCGAGTCTGACTTAACTGCAACAACTCTTTTCATACCTATTCTCTTGAAAATACGTACGTAGGCATCATATACTTTTTGATAATATTCTTCCAAATCTTCATAACTATCATGAAAAGAATATCCATCTTTCATTGTAAATTCCCTAACTCTAATAAGTCCACCACGACTTCTAGCTTCATCACGAAATTTAGTTTGTAACTGATAAATCATAAATGGTAATTGTTGATAGCTATTAACTGCATCTCTTGCAAATTGTACAGCAGCTTCTTCGTGTGTCATTCCAAGAACTAAATCACGATTACATCTATCCTTAAATCTTACCATTTCATCACCAATAGAATAATAACGACCACTTTCGGCCCATAATTCTTTTGGCATAACTACAGGAAATAGTACTTCTTGTCCATCAATAGCATCCATTTCTTCTCTAATTATTTTTTCTATCTTTTGGCATGCTCTTTTAGCAGGTGTTGCCAAAGACCAAATACCGTTACTAACTAATTTTATATAGCCAGCCCTTACCATTAATGCATGAGATTCTATCGTTGCATCTGAAGGACTGTTCTTGGTGCGTTCACCAACTAATTTTGAAATTAACATATTCTCTTATTAACCTATCTTCTTATTTCTTAACTTTAACTTTTATTTTCCAATCACCGATAAAATAATCATCATCACCTTCACGCAACGCATATACTTTTACTATATATTCGCCAGCTTTGGTAAATTTTCCTTCATCGTCTAATTTCAAACTTTCATCATCATTGCCTACAAATTGTAAATTGTTGTTTACACTTATAGTTGTATCATCTTCCATTGTAGCTGTAATTTTGATATTATTAGTACTCATTGTGTCACCCACAAAAACTTCCGTATCAGTTATATCATAACTTTTGATATCATTAATGCTATCATTCTTTTCACTACAAGCTACCATACCTACAGTTGACAAGATTACTGCTGCCACTATAGCAATCACTAAAATAACTTTCTTCATATATACTCCCAACTTAGTTAATATTTTTCATCATTTTTGTTAAAAAATTGATTATTTTATACGCTATTATTATATAACACTTTATTTTTAATGTCAACATTTAAAAACACATTGATTATTGTTTACATTATTTCGGCATTATTTGCATCTTTTATATTTATCGATGCTGCTACACAACCACCAGCAACAACTAACGGTTTACCTTTACTGAGTCTATTTCTATCAATAAATATATCTTGTTCTGTATTAACAAAGCCAACTTCACCAGTGCTTGTAACTAAGGCAATATCGTATGGATCAACAACTATATTAGCAAATATCAATCTACCAACCGCCATATCAATTATTTTAACACCTTTCCTAGCCCTTTTCCCGATTTCAATATTACTTAATATTATTCGCTTAGCAAAACCATTGTTACCAATTAATACTAATTCGCCAAATGATTCATCGTAATCTAATTGTGTAAGACCACCAAAAATTATATTCGCATTTTTGTTTAACGACATACCAATAACTCCGCCTGCTCTTCTTCCTTGAACAGGATAATCATCCATTAAAGTATTAATACACATACCATCGCTTGATACAAAAAGTAAACTAGTTTGGTCGTTTCCGACTATTTCCGCACTTATTATTTCATCATTGTCTTTCAAAGTAGCTACTGTATAACTTTTTTTGTTTATTATATAATCACTAAATTTACTTCGTTTAACTATACCGTTTAATGTGACAAATATAACATCTTTATCTTTATTATTCTCATTATAATTGGCTACGAAAATAATTTTTTCATTCGGTACGGCGTCAACATACAAGTCCTGCAAGGAGTAGCCGACATCAGTCCACCTATTTTGCATTACTTCCTCGGAATTAAATACATAAGCATTACCCAAATTAGATATAAGCAAAACTGTTTCACCTTTATCCGCATAAATCATTTGCTTCGAAATATGTTGTCGTAATTCTGGAATTTCCTTCTTAGAAATTAGGTATTCTCTAGTAGAAATAAACCTAACATTGCCATCAATACTTAGTGAGAAATATCCACGTACACCGCCTTCTGTGGCAACTTCAAATGGCTTATATTCTAAATCTTCTATTTTATTAGCAATAATACTAAGCCTATTAGAAGGATATTTATTTTTAATTTCAATAAGGTCTTTTTTTACTTCTTCTAATTGTCTTTTTTTACTACCTATGATTTTTTCATATATAGCTATATTTTTTTCTATACCTTTTAGTTCTTCTTGAATTTTGCCAATTTCCATTTTAGTTAGGTTAGCTAGCTTCAAATCAAGAACAGCATCAGCTTGTTTCTCATTAATTTCAAATCTTTTTCTTAAGTTCTTTTTCGCATCATTTCTAGAGTTACTAGCCTTAATTATTACAATTACCTCATCAATAAAAGGAAAAATTATACAATAACCACTAAGAATATTATCTCTTTTCTTTGCAACATCTAAATCATAAATGGTTCTATTAAAAATAATAGTTCTTCTATGTTCAATATAAAATTGCAAAATAGGAATTAATCCAAGAAGTTGTGGTTTTCCGTTAGCAATTGCCATCATATTTACATTAAAAGAACACTGTAAATCGGTTTTTTCATACAAATAATTAAGTATTTTTACTGCATCTTCACCTTTTTTTAATTTAATAACAACTCTAATACCATTCATATCAGATTCATCACAAATTTCTTGTATACCGCCTAAAATATTTTCACCGATAGCTTTTTGTTTAGCATCAGGATTATCTCGCAAATCTTTTATTTTTATTTGCAATCTAGATTTATTTACACCATAAGGAAATTCCGTAATTATAATATTTTGTTTTCCTTTTTCAATGTTTTCAATCTCTACTTTTGCTCGCATTTGAAAACGACCATGCCCTGTAGTGTATATTTCTTCCCAAGAATCGTCAGGTATTATAAAACCACCTGTTGGAAAATCAGGTCCTTTAATAATTGTCAATAACTCATTTAATTTTATACTTGGATTATCAATTATAGCAATAGTTCCATCAATAACCTCAGTTAGATTATGCGATGGTATTTTTGTTGAAACACCTATTGCAATACCCGAACTACCATTTACTAAAAGATTAGGAAAACCACCTGGTAAAACATCTGGTTCTTCCAAACTATCATCAAAATTCTTATTCCATTTTACTGTATTTTTATCTATATCGTTTATTAATTCCGTAGATAAACTTTGCATCTTTGCTTCAGTATAACGCATTGCAGCAGCTGGATGCCCATCAGCAGTACCCCAGTTACCTTGTCCATCAATAAGTGGACAACGCATATTAAAGTCCTGTGCCAATTTTACCATTGCTTCATATACCGATGTATCACCGTGAGGATGGAATTTACCCAAACAATCACCGACTATACGAGCGCTCTTTTTAAAATCGCCTTCAGGTTTCAAATGAAGTTCGTGCATAGTAAAAAGTATTCTACGCTGAACTGGTTTTAATCCGTCTTCTACTTTAGGTAAAGCTCTTTCTAATATTATATATTCGGAATAAGGCATCATATAATCATGAATAGCGTTATTTAATGACCTTTCAATAATTTTTTCTTCTATTTCTTCTTCTACTATATTCTTCTTAGCACACATATCCTAGCCTATCCTCCGTATTTTGTCATAAAATTATCTTCTTTGTTAAAATTGGCATGTTTGAATATATAATTTTTTCTTTTAATTGCCTCTTCACACATAAATATCGTCATTAAATTATCTGCTTCCACTGCATCATCTAGAGTAACTCTTGTAAGCATTCTTTGTCGAGGATTTAATGTTGTTTCCCAAAGTTGTGCCGGGTTCATTTCTCCTAAACCTTTGTATCTTTGAATTTTGCAATTTGTTTTATATTCTTCCATAACTTTTTCTAGTTCTTCATCATCATAAGCGTATTTACTATCATTGCCTTTTGAAACTCTATAAAGTGGTGGCATACCCACATAAATTTTACCTTGTAAAATCAATTCTTTAGTTAATCGATAAAACATAGCAAGTAGCAAAGTTCTTATATGAAAACCATCATAATCGGCATCGGATAAAATTATAATTTTATCATATTTTAAGTTATCTATATTAAAATCCGATTCTGTATCAGTTCCTATTGCCGCAACAATATTTCTAATTTCTTCGTTTTCATAAATAGCAGCTCTCTTTTTTACTTTCATAACATTTAGTGGTTTTCCACGTAGTGGCAAAATCGCTTGATATCTTCTATCTCTACCTTGTATAGCTGTACCGCCCGCACTATTTCCTTCTACAATAAATAATTCTCTTTTTAATACTTCTTGTGAAGAACAAGAAGCTAGTTTTCCAATTAATGTAGAATTAGTTATAGAATTCTTATTACGTTGCAATTCTTTTGTTTTTGAAGCCGCAACCCTAACTTTAGCAGCACTAAGTGCTTGTTTCATAATAAATTCAGAAATTGTTTTGTTTTTTGTATTATTCAAAAACGAACTAAGTTCTTCATTTACAATACCTTCTACTATAGTTTTTACTTCAGGATTTCCTAATTTTGTTTTGGTTTGTCCTTCAAACAACGGGTCGTGCATTTTAATAGACAAAACTGCAGTCATTCCTTCCTTAAAGTCATCACCCAACAAATTTTTGTCTTTTTCTTTTAAAAATTTATTTGTTCTTGCATAATCATTAAAACACTTTGTAAAAGCTGATTTAAAACCAGTTTCGTGCCAACCACCTTCTATTGTATTAATATTATTTACAAAGCTATAAAGCCTGTCCGTATATACTTCAACATGCTGAATAGCCAATTCTAACTCAAAATTTTTAGTTTTGCGTTCTAAATAAATAACTTTATTTTTTACTTCGTCAGAATCTTCGTTAATATACATAACATAATCGCTAATTCCGCCTTTAAAGCAAAATTCTAATAGTTGTGAATCTTCATCACGCTTATCTTGGAAAGAAATAGAAATACCTTTATTTAGGAATGCTAATTCACGTAATCTATTTTCAATAATTTCGGCATCAAATTTAGTGCCATAAGTAAATACCCTTTTATCGGGTAAAAATGTAACTTTAGAACCGTGTTTTTGTGTTTTACCAACAACACTTAATGGCGTTTTAACAGCTCCACTAATTATAACATCTCCTTCTTTAGGAGAATGAAATTCTTCTCTATATATTTTTTTATCACGGTATACTTCTACTACCAACCATTCGCTTAGTGCGTTGGTAACACTTGCACCTACTCCGTGTAAACCACCACTAAAATTATAATTTAATGCGTTAAATTTACCACCAGCGTGAAGTTTGGTAAAAATTAATTCTACACCAGGAACTTTATAATCTGGATGCATATCAACGGGCATGCCCCTACCATTATCTTCTACACTTATAGATTGGTCCTTATTAATAATAACATCTATCTTGTTTGCATACTTATTCGCTGCTTCATCAATTGCATTATCAACAATTTCCCATACAAGATGATGCAATCCTCTAACATCTGTACCACCTATATACATGCCTGGTCTAGTTCTTACAGGGGATAATCCCTCAAGCACTTCTAAATTTTTTGCACTATAATCGCTTTGCGTCATTTATCCTCCAAATAACAATATCTATTGTATAAAAATAAATTACATACAACATATAGTAGCATAAAACCAATCTAATGTCAATATCAATTAGTCCTAAAATGGGTACAATTCAATACTATTAACTTCAGTTTTTACGGTGAAAGAACCAAAAATTATTATTTTAAATCAAATTATAAAAAAAATATTATAAAGTTGATAAATAAAGTTGCTTATACTTATTTGCCATTACTTCGGCATTAAAATTCTTTTGTGCTTCCTTACAAATATTTTCTCTGTTATAATCACGATTAACAATTTTTAATATACCTTCTGCCATTTCAGCAACATTACCTTGGGCTACTACAAGACCTGTTTCATCAGTTATCACTTCAATACTTCCACCGGTATTATAAGTAACTATTGGGCACCCACACGATAAAGCTTCAATATTTACAGTTGGGAAATTATCTTCATAGGTCAAATTTATAAATACAGATGCCATAGAATAAAGTTCGGCAAGTTGTTTTTGGTTTTCGGTTCTCATAATTGGAATTATACCTTCGTTTTTAAGTTCATTACTTTGAATTTTATCTACTCCAACCACTACAAACTCATATTCATTTTTATCAATATGTTTATTCAACTCAAAAAGGTCAGGATAGCCTTTTCTTTTTGCCCAATAATTAGAAACAGCCAAAATAATTTTTTTATTCCTATCAATCACTTTATCAAATGTATGCTTATCGATTGGATTAAAATTTTCCAAATTAATACCATTATTAATTACTTTTACAGGATAACTTTGTAAAAAAGACTGTTTTACCAAACCAGCTAACCATTTACTTGGTGTAACAAGAGTTAAATCTTTCACACCATTAAACGTCTTTTTCTTAAATTTATAAAAAGATTTAGACCTATCAAAAAATAAACTTCTAGGATAAGTATGAATATTTGAACAATGATGACATTGCGTTTTCCACTTCTCACACTTAACCATATCAAAATATGGACAATGTCCAGTAAAAGACCAACAATCGTGCAAAGTCCAAATTGTTTTTACATTATTTTTTTTAATATAATTAAATAATACTTTATAATTAATAAAATACCCGTGAATATTTTGCAAATGCAATATATCAATATTATCTTTTTTTAATTGTTTTACAAGCTTTTTAGTTGAAAAATAAGAACCAAGGCTATCTAAATCAAAAACTCCGCCTAGTATCCTATGAATTTGATGTTCAATATTATTGGTAAATTCTACTACATTAGGCTGATTAGTGATTTTACTGCATACATAAATTTTATTATTATCATCATTTAATACTGAAAAAATATCTCTTGATATTTTACCCGTACTACCTCTATCGCAAAAATTTATTTGTGCTATTTTCATCTAACAATATTGCTCCTAATAATTTAGTTACTATATTGTAGCATATTAACTGATATTATTCAAGTTGTAATTGGCATTATCATACACCAATTTTTTGTAGAACACTCATAAATTCTTTAGTAAAAGCCTCATTTGATTTTACAATAATTTCAGAAGGACAATTCGCTAAAATTGTAGCAATTGCATTACATTCTTGCTTTTCGAAAAAATTAAATAGTGATAATCTTTCTCCATTTTTAAGTAAAATAATATCATCTTGTTTTTCTACACTAAGCACAGCAAAATTATCATCTTCAACACCTAACATAAACATAGTGAGTTTATATAAATCTTTTTCAGTATTGCATTGGCTATATAGTCTATTACTTAAATAAGCTAAAGCTTCCCAACTTTTTCTTATTTTATTTAAACAAAAATTATAAATACCATCAAGGTTTATCCATTTACAATTCGGCAAACTTTCAAGAATCTGTTGCCTTTCTACTTCTATATCAATGCTAATAATTGCACCAACAAAGGCACTAAACAAGTAGTCATTATCAAATTTCGGTTTCAGAAATTTTGATATCTGTTTATATTTGTAATGTCCCACAAATATATCCGCTATTGCATTTTCTGCCCATTCATTATCCGTATTTACAATGAAATTTACATTATTTTCGTCTTCTTCATAAGAAAACATAATTTTTTCATTATCTAATAATTCGGATAAATAATCTACAATCTTGTTTGATTTCTTAGTTACACCAATAATTTTATCATTCATATAAATAGTATATGTGGCAGTCTATGAAAATATCAAAAAAAGGTTGACATTTTTGCCAACCTTTTTAATTTTTTTTTAATTAGTAAATTTATTTGATTTCTTCGGTTTTATTATCTCCTAAATTTATGTCAAAAGTAAGTTTATATTTATGTTCATTTTCTTTATAAATAACTGAAATATGCTCATTATCAACATAATTTACATCGATTACATTTTTAGTATTAGGCTCAAAAGTTTTTAACAAAAGTTCTTTTTGTTTTTCATCAAAATCGCCTACATTATCACTTACAAACAAAACATTACCACACATATTGTTAACTTTAGCTAATAATTCTTTTTGCTTATCAGTAAACACAAGCTTTGTCTTCTTTCCTGCTAATGGGTCAATGCCTTTAAGATTACTTTTTCTTACATAAAAAACATCTGGGTCGTTTACGAATGCTCTCCCATCTAAATGTCTGCGGAATAAAGTATTATTCATAGCATTTTTTGTGCTGATAAATTCTTGATTTGTATGTTTACAATAGAATTGATCCGTAAAACTTGGACCTACATCACTACTTATTCTACATAAATCTACTTTACCAAATGAAGGGAACAAAGGTACACCACAACCAAGTATAATTTTATCGCCTACACATTCACGTAAAAAGTCCATAGCTTCACACATTATTTGTCCACGACTCTTGTTATATCTAGGAGTACGGCAAATTGAATATAAGAAATCAAGTTTTACCATATCAAAGCCCCATTCGTTTAATACTACATCAAAAAAGTTTTTAATATATGCTCTTACTTCCTCTTGATAAAAATCAAGCGTATAAGCACCATTCCAAGCTATAGCCCCTATTTGACGATTGCCACTAGGATTGCGTACAAACCAATCCTTATGTTCTTTAGCTACCTTAGAAAATATTTGTGCACTAAAAGGTGCTAACCACAAACCTGCTGAATAATTTTTATCGTGAATTTTATCTACTAGGTATTTCATACCATTAGGGAATAAGTTTTTCTTTATTAAAAGCCAATCACCTGTAGCCGTTTGAAAACCATCATCAATTTGGAATAAATTAGCTTTATCTCCAACTGTTGACAAACCTTCTAGGTCACGAGTAAGAATTTTTTCGTTTATTCCACCATAATAATTGTACCAAGAAGTATAACCTGATAAATGTTTATACTTAAGATTTGGTAAATTAAGGATTTTAAAATACTCATCAAAAGCTTTATTATAATCGCCTTGAGTCATAACAACATCAAAAATTGTGTATGCAGAATTTATTGATACACCCTCAACATCTTTTTGTAATGTAAGCATATTTTTATTAATATCGTGATGAAAAATGGTAAAACCAGTTCTTTCATTAGTAGTTCCCCATACTTCAATATTGTTTACATCCCCTTTCCTCTTAATATAAGTATAGGAATAACTGGAAAATTCACCTTGTTTTCTAGAATAATTTTGGAAATTATAATCACCAAAAATTCTAGTTATTCTTTTTATCAAATGCAAATGTCTGCTAAGTCCACGCAAACCCTCTTGATAATCAGTAGTTTTAAATTCACGTGAATTAGTCCAAGATTGATAGCCATTACAAAATACGCGGTCTTCTTTGTCATATTCATATTCACACATTAAATAAGCATTTATTAAAAAAAGTTTATTTTTAGGCAATAATTTAATTTTTATTTTATTATCAGCATACTCACTTTCAATTTTATAATATTCAGTTTCGTTACCTTCTGCCTTAATTATTTTACCATAAATAGATGTTTTAAATTCTAATATAAATTTGAAATCTCTCAATTGTACCTCCTAAAAATCTTTTGTACTATATTTTTTTTATTATAACATATATAATTATAATATTCAATACGGAATTTACTATAAATACTATAATTTATAATAAAGCAAGGTTGACAAAATTTCAATATTACTATATACTTTATTAAGTTAAAACTAAATAAAGAGGTGAAAATTATGCGATTAGCATTACGAAAATTCTACTTTAAACACAAAAAATTTGCGACAACTATTTCTATTATTCTAACTGTAATAATATTAATTTTGGCATTTTTCCTATCAACTTTTATCCCAAAAGCACCTGACACAAATTACAATAGTGAAGTTTCCCAAAATAATCAATATATACAGGAACAAACTATGGTAAGTGCACATAGAGCTGGAGCAACAATTGCACCAGAAAATACTATGAAATCATTCAAAACTTGTTTTGAAAACAATAATTCTTATAAGGTCGATATACTAGAATTTGATTTACATATAACCAAAGATAACAAACTTATATTATTACACGATGATACCTTAGATCGTACTAGCGATTGTGTAGAAGTATATAATGAAAAGAATGTTAAACCAGAAAATTATACTTATGCAGAATTACTTAAATATAATTTAGGTTATAATTTTATTGATGAAAATGGTAATTATCCTTATAGAGAAGAAGATATTGACCTAACCGATTGTAAAGTGGTTAGTCTTGATAACGTATTTACATATATTCAAACAATAGTAACAGGCATTTGGCATACTGATTTGAAATATATTATTGAAATCAAAAATGGTGGTGAATTAGGTCTTAAAGCAACCGATATTCTTGTCGAAACAATAAAATCATATAACCTTTTAGATAGCGTTATTATAGGTACTTTCCAAGGTGAAGTAACCCAATATTTAGATAAAAAATATCCTGAAGTTACTAGAAGTTCAAGCGTAAGTGAAGTATTGGACTTTTATTTTAGTTGTATGTTTAATGTAGACCTTACAAAGAAAGATATAAAATATAAAGTTTTACAAATTCCTGATGATGATTTTGTAATAAATTTTGGCAAAAAATCAATAGTTGATTATGCACATAAATATGGAATTGCTGTTCAATATTGGACGATAAATAAAGAAAAAGATATAAAACATCTTCAAGAAATCGGTGCTGATGCAATTATGTCCGACAATCCCGAACTTGCATATAAAGTACTTAATAATTTAGACTAATTTTTTAAATATTTACAGACCTAATGCGGTGATAAAAATACCTACTAATACGCTAACTATATAAATAGCAAGAAGTAGTATTATTACACCGCTTTTATTTTTGGTTTTTTTGTAAAAAGTCCAAAATACTACGGTTGAATTAACACATAATCCAGTAATTAATGCACCCATACTAATGCCACCAAGTGCGTATATTTGCGTTATTACTACTGATGATGCAAAACTAGGTATCATAGCTAACAAACCAATTATAAATGGTTGATACCACAAAAAACTATTTAACAAACTGGCAAATTGCTGTTTACCCATTCCATTAGCAACATAATTGTAAACAAGACTTGTAATTAATACTATAAAAAATATAGCAACAGAATGCAAAAATGCTGGTATAAAATATTCTTTTACCCAGGAATTATCGCCATTCTTTTCTTTTAAAGTTTTTTCTGAATTTGCATCTTGAATTACTAAACTAGATGACACACCATTAATTTCCAAATTGTCAATTACTCTATTTTGCTCATTTACAAATTCTTTATAATTTTTTGTTTGATATTTATATGTTATCAAATCTACTACAAACCCTAAAGATATAGCAACCAAAATTTTTATTCCTAGTATTATTAGCAAATCACTTGCTTTACTATAATTGCCTAATAAAACAGGAATTGCATCATCACTAGATGCTATGAATATTGCAACAAATGCGCCTAAAGTAGCTTTTTTATCAAAATAATAGTCACATACCAACAAACTAAAATCATTTTTTGGGACTAAACCTAAAGTGGTCGCCAAGATAGGCGACCATTTTAATCTAAACAAATTTCTTGTTTTGTAATTAATTATATAATTTTTTATAAGAATTTCTACAATTAGATATATACCAATAAAAAGTGGCAACATTAATAAAGAACTCTTCAATGTTTCAATAAATATTATCATTGCATTTTTAGCTAACAGCTAACTCCAATATCTCAATAGTAGCTTTCTTCGTTATTATACCCGAATAATTGACTTCAGATACAAAGAAATCATCGCGTGAAGAATATTCTTTTTCTGGTTCATAACCGGTTGCCCCATCACTTAGCCAACTAAATAAATAGTTATTTACTGGATATAATACTTGACAATAAGCACCACTTAAAGTATCGATATAAACCTTTATACGATAACATTCAATGTCAATACCTGCCGATGTATATGTTTGTGGCGATTCTGTAAGCTCTATCTTTAAGATATGTTCCTTACCATCTAGCAAATCATTAGTCGAACCAATTTCAAATGATGATACTACTTGTTCTTTATATATTCTATCATATTTATACAAATACATACGCAATTCTCTAACTGTGCTTGACTTATTTACAATACTAAAATAAAGACCTCTATCTCCAGTTTTTAATGAATCAAAAGGATCCATTGGCATAAGTCTAGCTGTATTGTTAACAACGACTAAACGCAAGAATTCTTCATTTGGTATTAAATTATAATAATCAAGTGCTAAAGCCTTAAACTTAATTTGGAATTTTGTTGCACTGCTTACATAGGCTGTTCCATCAGCATTGCTTATCAATACACCTGTATCCGGTTCAATAACGTTTATACCGCTAATAAAATCATTGGTTTCGCTATTTATAAAATCTACCGAACCTAGCATTTTATTACCAACTTCGCATTTATATACTTTACATACTATATTTTTAAGGGATATTTCTGTATATGAAGCACCCGTATTAATTAACATGTCTCTTATATCAGTTTTTGTTAATTGCACTCCATCAACATTTTGGCATATTTTCTTTTCAAAAATTACTTGATTACCTCTAGTAAGTCTAATAACAATATATGAATTATTAGCGACATAAATAGCCTCTAATACATTTTGTTGACCTACCCAAGCATCTTCTTCACCTATTTTTAGTTCTCCTATATTAAGACCGATTAATAAATTACTATTCCTTATATATATTTTGGTAAATCCATTTTCATTTTCCACCATAATGCCATAATAATCAATACTAGTACCATGAGTGAAATCTTCAACTGAATTCTTAACTTTTAATACATATTGGGCGGTATACACAGCACCTTTAGGTGCAAAATCAAACACTATTTTGTTATATTTAATATCATAAGGAACTTCTGAATAACAAGCTGAAGTATGTTCTATATCATAATCGTAAATTATTGGATTACTTACAGAAGGTTTACGATATATCCCCAAATCTTCTTCCATAGACACTATGTTATAATCTTTCGATATACTTAATTTAACTTTTTTTACTTTACCTTCTAATTCTTTATATTCTGTGGTACCTACATATTTTAAGTACATTTTAATATTGATATTATATATACCATCAACAAAATCTTGAACCGCTAAACCTGTAGAATAACCTGGTTTGTCGCAATAAATCTTTTCACCATCAACATAATATTCAAAATAGTAATTATTTGCATATCCTAAATTAGAATTTATAGAACCTACTTCAAACAATTCCGACAAGTTAATAGCAACTTTACTATTGTTTTCAGGTATCGTAATTTGATAACTATAATTTTGATAAGTCGATTCTAAACTAGAATTAGGTATTAATAAAATATCTGCTAAATAATTATTATCAGTAAATACTTCAATACCCATTGATAATATGTCATATTTGGTTATTGTAGCTTTAATATTATTTAATGTCAATTTTACATTAGAATTATTACTTTCATCAAAATTGAATACTATCTGGTCATTCGTATCAGTATGCATAAATCTAAAATTCATTTTATAACAATCATCAATAA
>JBAXZI010000022.1:0-25407 GCA_041670385.1 Clostridia bacterium
CTTATCCTTTTATTAGACAAACTTGTTTGTTGCAACCTGCATCATTTTATGGAACTAGTGTGATCGATAGATTGATACCGGTTCAAAGAGCATATAACGCAATAAAAAATCAAAAGCACGAATTTCTTAACAGAATATCTATGGGTGTTCTTATGGTCGAAGATGGCAGTATTGATTTGGATAATATAGAAGAAGAAGGTATCGCCCCTGGTAAAGTAATTGTTTATAGACAAGGCAGTAATATCCCTATAATGATGAATATGGGAAGTGTGCCAAATGATTTTAGAGATGAAGAAGACAGATTATTAAATGAGTTTATTACGATTAGTGGTGTTAGTGATTTTCTAACGGGTTCTACCATTAGTGATAATATAAGCGGTGTAACTTTAGGTTTGATTATCGAGCAAGACAACAATAGATTATCTATTACTGCCGATAGTATTCGTGATGCAATTAAAGATGTAGGTAAGCATATTTTGAGACTGTATAAACAGTTTGCTACCACAAAAAGATTGGTAAGAATTGCAGGCGAGAACGGTAGTATGGAACAAGTAGCATTCCAAAATAGTTTGATTACTAGTGATGACTTAGTATTTGATATGGACAACGAACTTGTTAATACCTTATCTAATAGAAAAAGTATGGTAACGGAATTATTGAAAATGGGGCTATTGCACGATGAAAACGGAAAGTTGAAAGATAGCTCTCGAGTTAAATTGTTAGAAATGATGGGTTTAGGTAATTGGGAAAGTGCGGTAGATATGGAAGAATTGCATACGAAAAAAGCAAGTTATGAAAATGAAGAACTAAAATACGCAGTACCCAAAATACAAGATTATGACAATCATCAAATTCATATCGATACCCACACTAGCTTTTTAATAAAAAAGAATAACAATCTTTCGGATACACAAAAGACGCAACTTGCTAAACATATTAGAACGCATCGCCAATTTTTGCGCTTGTCAAAAGAGGCGGAACAGTTGCAAAACAATTAATTTTACAAGCAAAAATTAGGAGGAAATTATGGAAAAAGAACAAATTGAAATTATCCCCGCAGAAAGTGATAAGGAAATTCAAAATTCTTATGGGAAATTCAAAAATGCAGAGGAGCTATATAAAGCATACAACGCTTTAGAGGGTGAGTTTACAAAACGTAGTCAAAAGTTAAAACAACTAGAGAAAACGTCCAAACCTGAAATCCTTGACCCCCCCACTGCTACTTGGGAAGATAAGGTGACAAAGTTTATGTCAGATTATCCGATAGCGGGCAATTTTGCTAAAGATTTAGCTAATACGGTAGCGACCGATGAAAAATATGTCAAAAATGACAATGGGCTTGAAAAGGCTTTAGTAGATGTATTAAGTGGCAAAATTAAATCTAAGCAAGATATGGCAATTGACCAAGAAATAGTGGAAATGGTGTTAAAAAGTGATGATAATAAGAAAAAAGTTATTGATGATTATATCAATTCTCTAAGCACACCGAATTTGCCAAAAATTCTTCCAGTTGCAGGAGGTGCTATTCCCTGTTCAGAAAGTAAACCATCAAATTTTAGTGATGCAAGCAAATTGGCACAAAAATATTTAGAACAAAAATAGGAGAAAAATATGATTACAACTAATCAAATAGATAATGTTTTACAAAATATATATTTAGATGTTATTGGGGCTCAAATTGATAAGACAACAAGTCCATTTTTCAATATGATAGAAAAGAGTGCGCAAAATGTTTATCAAGGTAAAGTTAAAGTCCCAGCAAGAATGGGTATAACAGGTAGTGTAGCTTGCGGTTCTGAAACGGGAAGTTTTCCTGCTGCTGATAATTCTAAAATTGTAAATTTTGAAGCTGAATTGTGCAATATTTATGGCACAATGCAAATTACGGACAAAGCTTTGCGTTGTAGTAAAAACACCCCAAGTGATGCAATTAATTTATTCCAAAATGAATTGGAAAGTTTAGTAAATAGTGCTAAATATAATTTTAATAGAATGTTGATGGGTAATGGTACTGGTGAATTGACTAGAATTACTAGTGGTACTGGTAAAATACTTGTGGTCGAAGATATTCACAAATTAACTGCGGGAATGGTCGTTGATATTTATAATGATATTAATGAAATCGCACTTGGTAAAGCGACAATAATGGGTATAGATATTTCCGCTAAAACAGCCGCATTTGATGTAGATGTTCCAACTGATATTGCAAATGGGTATATATGTGTTCAGGGTAGTAAAAATAATGAGCTTTTAGGGGTCGAATATTTATTTAATAATCAAGTTAATAACAGTTTGTATGGAATAGATGTAAATGTTTATCCATTTTTCAAACCAACAACAACAATAGAATCGACATTGACTTGTGATGCTATTCAAAATCTTGTTGACTTAATCGAAGAAAAAAGCGGTAGCGTAGTCGACTTTATTATTTGTAGTTATGCTGCAAGAAGAGCTTATTTAACTACTTTAGCATCAACACGTACTAATATTGATTACCTTAATTTAGACGGTGGTTTTAAGGCATTAAGCTATAACGGTATACCTGTTTATGCCGATAAATTTGTAAGCAATAAAACAATGTATTGCTTTAATACAAAAGACTTTGTTCTTGCACAATTGGGTGATTGGGATTGGATTACTGGTGTAGACGGACATATATTGGTTCCGGCAGAGAACACTCCAGATTATGTCGCTCATCTTGCGAAGTATGCTAATTTGATATGTAAGCGTCCTTATGCACAAGGAAAAATGAATATCAATTAATTATTGTAGGAGAGATTATATTATGTTGGTGCCAATAAATAATGATGTACTAGATATTGCTTGGTCAATTAAACAAGTAGATGATAGTTATTATATTATGTATGATACAAATAAACATAAATTCTTGCTATATTCTAGCAAAGGATATCAATTAACTTTTCCTTTCTCACAATTGGATATGAGAGCGATAAGATACGCTAAGCATACCAGAATAGAGAATTTGGATACCCTAATTGACGAAATGGATAAATTCAATAAAGAGAAGGAAAAAGAAGATATCAAAAATATACATAACGAATTCGAAGAAAAATGTGATTTGGCATTGCGACAAATTTAATCTAATTACCGTCTCTAAACAAGTATTTTTACTTAGGTAGGGACGGTAATATTTACTCAATAATGATATTTACAAGGAGGTGAAGTTAATGAAATTTAGTGATATTTTGGGGAAAGCTATTGAAATAATTTGCGATGATGAAATTGCGTTGGATACAGATAGCAAAAAACGAACCAAATTAATAAGTTGTGGCAATATGGTTTATCAAGAACTAGTAGAACAATTCGTTCCACTTAAAAACAACGAACTTTTGGAATTTGCAGATGGTATATTGATGTATGCTAATTTTGCTAAACCGATTAAGGATATTCTGTATATCAAAAAAAATGGGACAAGTCACAATTTTAGTATGTATCCGAGTTATGTTAGTTGTCCGATAAAAGGTATAGCGGAAGTAGGTTATATCTATCATGCTGAAGAAGTGGGTATAGATGATGATATAGTATTGCCTCCACAATTTAATGAAAACATTTTGGCATTAGGTATTTCTAGTGAGTATTTTTATCGTAGCGGACTTTGTGATGAAGCTATATTTTATAAAAACCGTTATGATAATGCCGTTATAAATTTGACTAGAAAACGTGCATCAATACATATAAAAGGGTGTGGCTTGTTATGAGAAAACCATATATGAGAGAAGATATTTATCCGAGTGTAAGTAGATATGATTATCCAATTAAAAAATTTGCAGGAGTTGATGCTTATTCTAAAGAAGAAAGTTTGGCACTAAATTACGCAAAATATGGATATAACATTGGGATAATAAATGGCATATTAACAAAAGGAATGGGGATAAATGTTGCAAGTAGTTTGCAAAATTCTTTCCCTGCATTTCAAGATAAAAACAGAGTAATTAAAAAGATGTTTTTTTATAAACATTTTGATTATGAAAACAATTGTCAAGATGATCGCTTGATTGTTTATGTTGATGATGAATATGTATATCAAGCAAAAATGACAGATGATGGATTTAATATAATAAATGGTTCTCGTATTCAAGGTGGCGATGCTTGTTTTTGCAACTATAATTATCAAGGTAAAGATTGTTTGCTCTGTGAAGGTAGTGGTGAAGGTGAGTTTATTATTTATGATGGCTCTGTTGTCACTCGCATTTCTTGTGATAGTGTTCTTAGTCAGCTTTGCATACATAAAGAAAGAGTTTTTGGTATAGAAAAAGGCGGGAATAAATTATTTTTTAGTGCTACATTTAACCCGACAAATTGGAATGTAAGTTTGACGGAAGGCGGTTATTTGGAGCTTGCCGATGGTAGTGGATTTATAAAAAAAATTATCAGTTATAAAGATTCTTTATATATTTTTAAGGAATATAGCATTTATAAATTAAATGCTTATGGCGAGCAAAGTGAATTTTCTTTGTCAAAAATATTTGAAAGCAACAATTTTATTTATGAAAATTCTATAGTTGTTTGTAACAATAATATTATTTTTATGGCTGATGACGGATTCTATTTATTTGATGGATATTCCTGTACAAAAATATTACAAGGTATTTTTCCATTAATTGAAGACAAAAATTATATTGAATCGTGCTACTTTAACCACAAATATTATTTGTCTTGTAAAATAAAAACAGACGATGAAGTAATTGGCGATGAAACTGATACAGTAATTAAGAACAATGCAATTCTTAGCATTGACCTAGCGAATAACGATATAGAAATCTTTAGAGGTTGTGATATAAAAGGTTTTGTCCCTGTTAGTATCAATAGTATTAATAAATTATTTGTATATTTTAATAGTACTGACAGAAAATATCAAATAGGACAAATTGACCAATCGGGTAAACTATTTGATACTCCGCTAGCAAAAAAATGGGAAAGTGTAGTAACCGATTTTGAGCTTTTAGATAAAGACAAGGTGTTAAGGCGTATTTATATAAAGACAGCTTGTGATGTTACGCTAATTACGCATATAGATGGTGATTATTCTTATAATATTGTTGGCGTAAACGGGGCTAGTGCTCTGGTGGTAATAAATAAACGGGCAGAGCAAATTGGACTAACTATTACAAGTGATGATGAAAATTTTGTGGTAAGGGGAATATTATTAGAATTTGATTTGATAAGGAGGTTAGCGAATGAATGAAATACTAGATAAGCTTAACGAATTGAACAATAAACTTATTTTGCTGAATAGAAAGCTTGATAAAATCAATGAAGAATTAGACGAAATTAATGGAGGTAGCTAATATTATGTTAAACAATTTGTCGATTAACGGCTATAAATTTGTGGATGTATTTAATAATATTACTGATAAATTAGCTACGCTGGGCGGAAATAACGATAAAAGCATAAATGATAGTAAAAATCTAATTGATACACTTTATAGTATGGATAGAGCTTACAAAGAAAAATTAAAAAGCGAAATGCCCGATTATGAAAAACAATTGCCTACAGTTACATTTGAAAAACAAAAAGCGTATACCGAAAAAAGTGATGCGGAAATAGAAAAAATTGTGCAAAATAAATTGGATTATGATTACAATAAAAAAATTGACCAAATTAATGAATCATCAAGTACTAAACAAAACAATTTGCTCACGAGTTTAACTAAAAAAGAAGGACAAATTGAAGAAAATACCAATAATCTAAATAGCAGTTATATTGCAAATAACAACAAAATTGTTAATAAAACAATAAATCAGGGATTAAAAAATAGCAGTATTTATGGTTTAATGCAAGACAGCAATTATAATGCTTGGCAAGGTATGCTTGATGATATTCGAGGCGAATTGGTAACATATCAAAGTAATATTAATAGTCAAATAAATCAATTGGGTATTGAAAAAAGAAATGCTTTGTTGGATTGTGACTATGAATTTGCTCTCAGTAAAGAAACACAAATAAGCAAATTACAATTAGAACAAGAAAAAGCGATTGAACAAATAAATAGCTATAACAAAAAAATTGCAGAATCTGCCCTAAAATACCAAGAGGATAAACAAGAGACAATTGCTAATATGGAAAATCAATGGTGGGAAAATAAACAAAACGAACTAGATTATCAAAACAATTGGGGCTATGAAGGTGCAAATTATGATGAAATGAATAATCGTTATATAATAGCTAAAGATTATTATGGTTCGATTGCACCGAAAGATGCTAAGGAACTTATAGAGCAAAACAAAGAATCTTTACGGAACACATTGGGCGTAACTAATTATACAAAATTAGTAGAAGAAATAAATAAATAAAAAAGGAGAAAACTATGTGGGAAACAGTATTTGAAGCAGCTTCAAAATCAGGAATTTGGGCGATATTATTTGTATGTCTTTTCTTTATTCAAATAAAAGACAGTAAAACGCGTGAGGGTAAGTATCAAACAACAATAGATGTTTTGGCAGAAAAGCTAAAGATGATTGCGGAAATCAAAATAAGTATTGATAATTTAGTAGATAAATTAGACATCGAATAAAATACCTAATAGGTTATTAACAAAAAATACAAAAGTGCAAATAAAAATTTGCACTTTTTTTGTAAAAAAAAGAACTTCAAAATTTTTGAAGTTCTTTTTATAATTGCAAAGTATTGATTTAAGAAATAGCTGCTTCGTTTAGAGCATCTACCATAGTTTGTGGATCAAGTCCGTGTGCCATAGCAGCTTGTTCTATATTTTCTCCATGACTTAATATACAACCAAGACAATGTAAGCCAAAACTAGCAAGAATATTTTGCATAGCTTCTGTATTAACGCCTTCTGTTTGAAAAGCATCTAGTAACATAGTTTCTTTTGTAAACATTTTATTAGTCCTCCGTATAGATTTTATATTAGTATATAAATAATAACTTAAATTAATATGAAAAGCAAATAAAATAATATTAAAAATTCGAACTTGAAAAAGTTTATGCCGTATGTTATAATCAAAAGTAGAAGAAATACTTAAACAAATGGGGATATTAAATTTATGCAATACAATAGAATAGTTAAGGAATTCGAACTTAGTGGAATTATACCATTAGTGAGAATTGATGATATTAGAGACGCATTGCCTCTAGCCGGAGCACTAACATCAGCGGGATTTAAAGTTATAGAAATAGTTTTTAGAAGCAATGCCGCTAAAGATGCACTAAAACTAATTGCATCAAAATGCCAAAATATGCTGGTCGGGGCAGGTACAATTACTTCGGTAGAACAAGTAGATGAAGCTTTTGAAGCAGGTGCACAATATATTGTCACACCTTCATTTAATCCTAAAGTTGTTGACCGTTGTATGGAATTGGATATTCCTATATTTCCGGGTTGTTCTAATGCGACAGATATAGAACAGGCATACGAACGCAAATTAAGGGTAGTGAAGTTCTTTCCAAGTGAATTGCTTGGTGGTGTAGAAATGATAAAAGCATTTTCTCGTCCGTATCCTAGTATAAGATATATACCTACAGGTGGGATTAATTCTAATAATTTGAATAAATATTTATCTTGCAGAGAAGTACTTTGTTGTGCAGGAACATTCTTAGTTGAAGAAGATTTGCTTAAAGAAGGCAAATTTAATGAGATTACAAAAAATGTTCATAAAGCTATTAATGATATGTTAGATATAAAATTGGACCACGTGGCAATTAATACTAACGAACAAGAAGGAATAAAATTATTAAAGACGTTCTCTTCTCTTAGTGGTTTGAATTATAATCAAGGAGAATACACCGTAGGCGGAATTGAGGCGGTATTAGAAAATAAAGTTGGGGAACTTGGACATATAGCTTTTAACTCACCTAATTTGGAAAGATGTATTTATTATTTATCCGATAGAGGATTTGTCGTTGATGAAAATTCAATTAAGAAAAATGAAAAAGGGTGTATTACAAAAGTAAATCTTAAAGGCGATAATGCCGGGTTTATAATTCAATTGATAAAAAAATAATATTAATTATAAAAAATTATTAAATAACATTAAAAAAGGCTCAAAATAATTTGAGCCTTAATTTTTTGGTTATAATAAGAAATTATAAACTTCTTAAAACTGCATTTACATCTTGCATATTACATTTGCCTTGAAAATTTTGTTTGAAATGTTTCATAACAGATGGAATAGTTTTGTCATCTAGTTTGCTAATTATATTTTTTATTTCATCTTTGGAAAGCATTTTAGGAAGATATGATGAAATTATTTCTATTTGTTTAGAAAGTATTTCTATATTATCTTTTCTATCGGCTTTAATAAAACCTTCTCTTTCTTCCATTAATTCTTTAACAACTTTTTGTAAAACTGAAACTGTATCATTATCGGTAAGAGTTTCTTCCTTAGCTCTTTTATCAATAATTAGTGTCATTAGTTTGGTAATTACTATTTCTAAAGCACCTATAGTGACTTTGTCACGTGCTTTCATCGCTTCTATTTTAGCTTTTTTGAAATCATTAATATCCATAAAAAATACCTCCAATAATTTTTTCGTTCCTATTATTATATCATATTAATTATAAAAAGTAAAAATAATATAAACAATTTATAAAGCATTAAAAATAAAATTTTGGGCATAATTAATTTACTTATGTTAGTATTAATTATTAGAAGCATTATTATATTTTTTAGTCTGGTGTTTATAGTTAGGCTTATGGGCAAAAGAACGATAGGCGAATTGCAGCCCTATGAATTTGTTATAACATTAGCTATAGCTGACCTTGCTTGTATTCCAATACAAGACATTTCCATATCAATTTTTTATGGTTTAGTTCCGCTAGTCGTAGTTTTTTTACTACATTATGGAATGACATTTTTTACTACTAAAAGTATACGTTTTCGTAAATTCCTGAACGGAAAACCACAAATAATTATAGACCATGATGGGATAGTAAGTGAATGTTTGACCAAACTATGTATAAATGTAAATGACCTATTAGCAATGATTAGACAGCAAGGATATTTTAGTATAAAACAAATAAAATTTGGTGTTATTGAAACGAACGGGAAGTTATCAATTTTGCCAAAAGAAAATGTTGACCCACCTAAATCTGTGCCTATGACACTGATTGTGGAAGGTAAAATAATGACGGTAAATGCACAACTAATAGAGTTTAGTAAAGAAAAAATCCTTAAAATTTTGAAAGAAAAAAATGTTAAATTAAACCAGGTAGTATTGATGACGGCGGATTGTGAAGAAATTTTAATACAACCTCGTAAATCGAAATTTTTTACATTTATGGAGAATTAAGTGAAATACAAATTGAGCATTGTAATATTTTTAACGGTAGTACTATTAACTGGTGGAATTTTAGAAAGTGTTTATCTTTGCAAAACGCTTAATGCTTTTAATGATAAGTTGGATAAACTTGCTCAAAAGGAAATAATTACTGTTGAAGATGTTATAGAAATTAGTGACTGGTGGGATAAAATGCATCCAAAACTTTCTATAACTATTTCTCATGTTCAATTAAATGAAATAGGTATTACTCTTGATGAACTTAGAGGTGCGGTAGAAGCTGAAGATTATCAAAATGCTAGTTCATTACTGTCGCGAATTAATAGCTATGCAGAAAGTTTGATTGATTTGTATAAATTTAATCCAATAAATATATTCTAATTTTACGCATAATTTTGGACATTAACAACTAGTGAACTGGCGACATTACGCAAATTTGACAAAATATCTATTTTCGCACAATTAATGATTGCAATATTTTGTAAACTTGTTTCAATAAATTCTAATAAAAACAAATTATTTTTTTTCTTCTTATCATCATATTTAAGTCTAATATCTGTCGCAATTTTTAATTGCGAGCTTATGCTATTTAATAAGTTGCTTTCATTTATTGCATTATTCTCATAATCGTTTGTTTGTTCTATAAGTAAATCAATAGTTTCAAAGCAGTAGTTTATTATTTCATCGTCAGTGGAAGTATAGGAAAATGTTTTTACTATTGTATTATTATTTTTTTTTGCGACATCGTTTGCATTCGATTTTTTGTTAAATACCGAATAAACAACTAAATAATTTTCATCTTTGTATACATATCCACTTCCACCACCAGATTTTATTGTGCTAGCTGAGCGGTATGCTAATTGGTCATCAAGTTTGGATTGGCACACTAAATAGTATTCTTTTGTTTCGGGAGTAAATTTATTTTGTATATAGTCTAAAATGTAATTGTCCGTAACAAAATTTATACTCAAAATAATAATAATAGCCACCAAAATTAACACAAAAATATTAAACCATAAATTATGGGAATTTTTAGGCTTTGTAGAGCTGGTTTTGCTAAGTTCAAAGCTTTTTTCTGGACTTTTTTGCGAGCCTTTTTGCTTAGGTTTGTATAAAAATTGGTTATAATCTACTTTTTCCATACAATATTATATGCGTATAATAAAAAAATAATCACGTAAAGTGCAGTTGACATGTTAGGGTGCCTATGATAAACTAAGTATAATTTATACAATAGGAGATTTTACATATGAATAAATGGGATAAAAGGTTTATGGAATTGGCTTATGTTGTTGGTTCTTGGAGCAGTTGTTTCAAAGAAGATAGGCACGTAGGTGCAATTATTGTTAAAGATAAAAGAATTTTGACAACTGGATATAATGGCGCAAGCAGTGGGACACTTTCTTGTGTAGAAAAGGGTGAATGTTTAAGACAAAAATTAAATATAAAATCAGGTACTCATCAAGAAATTTGCTATGCTGTTCACGCTGAGCAAAATGCAATTATTCAAGCGGCAAAAATGGGCGTAAGCGTAGATGGTGCAACGATGTATGTTACTCATCAACCTTGTTCTATTTGTGCAAAAATGATTATTAATAGCGGAATAAGTAAAATTATTTATGATCAAGGTTATCCAGATGAATTTTCACTTGAAATATTGAATGAAGCTAATGTTGAGTTGATAAGATATAAGGATTTATTAAATTAATTTTATAGAAATAAACAATAACAAATAAGAGGCAAATATGGAACAAAAATTAATTAAACCTGATATTAAGGTTTTAGATGAAAATGGCATTCCTAATCAATTCGGTTATAATAAAAAATGCGTATGTGATTTTAACCGTGAAGATATTGCAGGATGCAAAATGCGTCTTAAAGAATGGGATTTTTATCAAATTAATAATACAGAATGGATGGTTCAAATAACAATAGGACACGCTTCTATTGCTGGTACTGCAAATATATCAATTATTAATTTACTTAACGGTTATGTTAAAAATTATACAATTCCACTTTTTGTGCCTACAAAACTATTGAATATGCCTGATAATGGTGATAAACATACCTTGGTAGAATACAATAAGTATGGTAAATTAGTTCGTTTTGAAGTAGGGGAAAACTGCCGTAATTTAACAGCGAGAAATCCGCAAGGTCTAAAATTAGATTTGCATTTAACGGATAATTGTGAAGGAATATTGGTATGTACACCTTTCAAAAAGCCTCATCAATTTTATTATAATTACAAAAAAAATTGTATGGAAGTAACAGGAAGTATAGTTTTTGAAGATAAAAAAATAGTATTCGACCCTAAAGACAGTTTTTGTTTGATAGATTGGGGTAGAGGTGTCCTACCATATAACCACAAATGGTGGTGGGGTAATGGTACTCACAGATTGCCTGACGGTAAGTTGTTTGGCTTTAATTTAGGCGTTTTTGGGGATAACCACAATGCAACCGAAAATATGTTATTTTATGATAATAAAGCTACAAAAATAGAAGAAGTTTTTGTAGAAAAAGATGGCTGGTTGGATAAGTGGAAATATACCTCATCAGATGGTCGCTTTGAAATGGAATTTACGCCTTTTTATGTTCATAAAACTAGCTATAATTTTTTGGTAATAAATAATAAATGTCATCAAGTTTGGGGCAAATTTAATGGTTTTGCAATTGTCGATGATAATACTAAAATAGAAATCAAAGATATGATAGCTTTTACCGAATTTGCTCATAATCATTGGTAAAATATAATTTATGAATAATAATCAATAAGAAAATAAAGAGCAATTGTCCTTTTTTTATAAAAAATTAAATAATAAAAATATGTAAAAACAGTTAGTTTAGGAAAAGAATCCTAAACTAATCATTAATGCATTATTTACTTTATCCATACAAGTCGGGTCAATATCCCCTATTTTGTCAATAAGGCGTTGTTTGTCAAGCGTTCGTAATTGTTCGGTTAGAATTACACTATCTTTTGGAAGTCCGCAAGTAGTATCTATTTCAATATGTGTAGGTAATTTTGCTTTATTCATTTTACTAGTTATAGCGGCTGCTATAATAGTAGGTGAATATTTATTGCCTATATCGTTTTGAACAATTAGTATTGGACGGATTCCACCTTGCTCGCTTCCGATAACAGGGCTTAAGTCTGCATAATATAATTCACCACGTTTTATCATAATTTTCCTCCCAAATGTGTTTAATAATATTTTGTCCTCTTTACATATTTATGTAAGGAGAATATGTTTTCTCTACAATTTTTTCCATATCATAAAATATTATTCATAAATAGAAATAATTTGGGAGACATAAGATGGGTATAATTGTTTACAAAAGTACTTTTTAGATATATAATATATACAAATATATTTAGTATAAAGAGGTAAATTATCATGAAAGAAAAATTTTATATCACTACACCAATTTATTACCCAAGTGGTAAATGGCATCTCGGCACTTGTTACACAACAGTAGTTTGTGATGCAATTGCTAGATTTAAGCGTATGAGTGATATGGATGTCTTTTACTTGACAGGGACTGATGAGCATGGACAAAAAATTGAAAAAGTTGCATTAGAAAATGGTACTGACCCGAAAAGTTTTGTAGATGAGAGAGTAGGCACATTAAAAGAATTGTGGAAGTTACTTGGAATAAGTTATGATAAGTTTATCCGTACAACAGATGAATATCACGAAAAAGCAGTACAAAAGATTTTTGATAAGCTTTATGAAAAAGGTGATATTTATAAAGGCGAATATGAAGGTTGGTATTGTACACCTTGTGAAAGTTTTTGGACAAAAACTCAACTTGTCGATGGTAAGTGTCCTGACTGTGGTAGAGAAGTTGAACTTACTCACGAAAGCAGTTATTTCTTCAAATTAAGTAAATATCAAGATAGATTGATAAAATTGATAGAAGAAAATCCAGAATTTTTACAGCCAAAATCAAGACAAAATGAAATGCTTAATAATTTTCTAAAACCAGGTTTGCAAGATTTGGCAGTATCCCGTACAAGTTTTAAATGGGGTATTCCTGTACCTTTTGATAAAGACCACGTAATTTATGTGTGGATAGATGCACTAACCAACTATATTACAGCACTTGGTTATATGGGTGAGGATACTAGTCTTTTCGATAAATTTTGGCCAGCTGATTTGCATATGATGGGTAAGGAAATCGTTAGATTTCATTCTATTATTTGGCCTGCTTTGCTAATGGCGTTAGATTTGCCACTACCAAAAAAAGTTTATGGACACGGTTGGATGCTATTAGGAAGTGATAAAATTAGTAAATCTAAGGGCAATATCGTTGACCCTGTAGTTTTATCAAATAGATATAGTGTTGATGCTGTTCGATATTATTTGCTTAGAGAAATTCCTTTTGGAAGTGATGGTATATATACAAATAAAACTTTTCTTAACAGAATAAATGCAGACCTTTGCAATAGTTTAGGTAATTTGCTTAGTCGTTCAACCGCTATGGTAAACCAATATTTCGATGGAATTTTGCCGAAATGTGGCAAACAAGAAGAGTGCGGAACTGAACTTGTTATGATGATTAATCAATTGCAAGAAAAAATAGAGAAAAATATAGATAATTTGTTAGTGCCAGAAGCTTTACAAAATATTTTTGCTGTAGTAAATAGGGCTAATAAATATATTGACGAAATGACACCTTGGGCTCTTGCAAAAGACCCTGATAAAAAAGAAGAATTAGGCACTGTGCTTTATACACTTATTGATAGCTTGCGAGTTGTCGGTATACTATTATTATCTTTCTTGCCAGCAACTGCAAAACAAATGCTTGAGGATATTGGTATAGCCGAACCTAAATTATTTGAAGATAGTTGTCAATTTGGCAAATCAGTAGCCGGAACAAAAATTGTTAAAGGTAAAGCGTTATTCCCAAGGATTAATGTGGATAAAGAATTAGAATTTATGGCTAATTTAGCAAATGAAGGCAATAAAGAAACTAAGGAAGAAGCACCAGAAAAAGCACCAGAAAAAGCACCTAAAAAGGAAGAGAATAATAAACCAAATAAACACGAAAAAATATCTAAAAGTGATATAAGTATCGATGATTTTGATAAGATAGAACTTAAAGTAGGTAAAGTAATTGCTTGTGAAAAAGTAGAAAAAAGCAAAAAATTATTACATCTAACAGTAGATACAGGCGATAAAATAAGGTCGATTGCTAGCGGTGTTTCCAAATATTACAAACCAGAAGAAATGGTGGGTATGGAAGTTGTTGTAGTAACCAATCTTGCTACCGCTACATTAGGTGGAGTTAAGTCGGAAGGAATGATTTTATTTGCTGATGACGGAGAAAATGTTGTTGCGGTATCACCTGCAATTGCATTGAAAGCCGGAAGTAGCGTGAGTTAATAAATTATGATAGACACGCATACTCATATAAACGACCCTAGATTGGTCGAAGAAGTGGATGACATAGTAAGTTCTATGAATAGCAATAACTTGTCGCATTTGATAGCTATCGGCTGCGACAGGGCCACAAGCAAAGAGTGTTTTGATTTAAGTCAAAAATATCCTAATGTTTATTCTTCAGTTGGTATTCATCCTCACGATGCAGAAAAAGCGACAATAGATGATTATCGTTATTTTGAGGAATTATCTAAAAATAAAAAAATGGTGGCACTTGGAGAAATCGGCCTTGATTTTTATTATGATTTGAGCCCTCGTGATGTGCAAGAAAAGGTTTTTTTAGAGCAATTAGACTTAGCACATTCGTTAAAAATTCCTACTGTAATTCATTTGAGAGATGCGTATGGTCTTATGCTAAAATTGCTAAAAGAAAATAAAAGCAAATTAGAATATGGGGTAGTTTTGCATTGTTATTCGGGTAGTTTGGAAATGCTCAATGAATTCCTAAAATTAGACCTTATGGTGGCTTTTGGTGGCAGTATTACTTTCAAAAATGCGGTGGACAAACCAAAAATTGTAGCAAGTACGCCAAATGATAGATTTTTTGTAGAAACTGATTGTCCTTATCTTACGCCAGTTCCATTTAGAGGTAAAACAAATTATCCCAAATATGTGGGTAAGGTAGTTGAGAAAATTGCTGAATACAAAAATACAACTTACGAGGAAATAGACCAAATTACTACAAATAATGCTTTACGATTTTTTAATAAAATGAATCCAAAAGGGGCATTATAAAATTAGGAATTTATAAAAAAAATTAACCGTGCAAATGAATGCACGGCTTTGTCTTTAGTTCTTTAATATTTTATCTTTTGTAAGATATTAATAGTATAACACATAAATTAAAAAAATAAAAGAGGTAAAATATGGATATTCGAAGTTTGCTCATAGGTAACAATTTTAGATACAACAAAGCTCTTGGACAAAATTTTATTACTGATACGAATTTGCTTGATGCAATTGCTGAAGATGCAAATATAACCAGTGAAGATACAGTTGTAGAAATTGGTACAGGTGCAGGCACGCTAACACGCAGTTTAGCTAAAAGGGCAAAGAGGGTAATTACCTTTGAGGTAGATAGGAATTTAGAGCCTATTTTAAAGACCACTTTGTCTACTTTTGACAATATAAAGGTGTGTTTTGAAGATGTTCTAAAGATGACCGATGAAGAGTTTTTAGACATAGTAGACGGCGAATTTATGGTTGTTGCCAATTTGCCATATTATATAACAACACCACTAATAATGCGTTTTTTTGAGAGTGATTTACCAGTAAAAAGTTTGACATTAATGATGCAAAAAGAGGTAGCAAATAGAATGATAGCCAAAGCGGGAACTTCCGATTATGGTGCAATTACAGCTGTTATTGATTTGCAATCTAATGTCACAATTGCTAGAAATATTTCCCGTGAAATGTTCTATCCTGTGCCTAAAGTGGACAGTGCGCTAGTTCATATAGAAATTGATAAAAATAAGCATAAAATCGAAGATTTAAATTTTGTCAAAAAAGTGATAAAATCCGCATTTATGTGGAGAAGAAAAACTTTCGTAAATAACATGAATTCATCATTTTCTTTACCTAAAGAAGAAGGTGTGAAAATGCTTGAAGAAATGGGCTTTGTTTCTACTATTAGAGGAGAAAAATTCAATACTACAGAATTTATCGAATTAGCCAGTAAAATAAAGGTTTATAAGGATAATCATTAATTAAATATTACAAGTTATTATACTTGATATTAACAATTTTATTTTATAAGTTTTGTATTAATTTTGTACAATATATTTTAGTATTTTTTATCATAATTGTTGGTGAAATACTAATAAATTTAAATAAATATTTTGTAGAAAATTGTCTAAAAAACGAAAAAATATAAATTGTTTTTTCGTAGATGGCGCACGAAAAACTTTCGTTTTGTTGCAATAATTCTAATTTTTAGAAGAAATCGTTCAAAAATGTAAAAATTTGTGTTTTTGGTGATAAAAAAATAATTATATATATTGACAAAATTTTGTTTCTCTCATATAATGTAAATGTGGACATATATTATTAATAATTCGTGTACGCGTGTATGCGTGTATGTGTAGTTGAAATTAATGAGTAAACAGAATTATGAGGCTGGCAATAAAACAAAACAGGGAGACAACCAAAATGAAAACACAAATAAATAATAATTTTTGCAAAGTAAAAAATGAAGACAAAATTATTAGGCGAACTAAATTTGTTTTATATTCGCTTATTGTTTGTTTGCTTTTGATATTGTCTATTTGTAGTGGCTTTGTTTTGGGAAATACAAATGCTATTGAAGCTATTAGTAATTTAGAGAATTTAGATGTAGCTAGTGAAAATGCTGATACTGATTTTGCGGAGGCAGCTTCTGGTGATTCTACAACTGCACGTGGTGTTTCTTCAGCTGTAATTAGTATAAGCGCTATGGGTACTACATATCCAACATTTTCTTCAAGTAATTCTTATGCAACAAGATATAGTAGCAACCAAAGTCAGGGGTTGTCACATAATCTTGGTAGTCGATTATTAGGCTCATCACAAACTGACAAGACAAAAAAATCAACTATGACAAATAAGGCATCTGCTACTTTCAAATTTACAGGCACCGCTGGTTCGTTAGCTAGAGCAGGTCTTTTGAAAGTTACTTTTTATGCCTATGGATATGCAAATTGTAGTTATAATCAAATAATCAATATTATTTATAGGCGCTCTACAGGTACAAGTTGTGTGGGGATTAATTCCAGTCAGGTTGATTCAGGCTGGGCCTCTATTGGTCGTTGGGATGTTAGTGATAAGAAAAATTTAGGCGGAAAATCTGTAACTTATACGACTGGAACTGAAGAATATTTAAGTATAGGAATAACTGCTTATGCTTCATCGGGTAAATGGGCTTGGGATTATCGTTCGCCTGCATCTTATATGAAAAATATTTATATTTCACTTACAAATTTGGATACAACCAAATGTTATTTTGATATGCCAACATATTCTTCTTGGGTTTATAATGAAAGATCTACTTACTTTGTTGCTAAAGATAATATTAGTGTAAGTAGTATGCATTATAGAAGTAATGTAAGTGGATATACAGGTAGTGCAAGTAGTAGTGGTACTTCAAAAAATATCACATTTACAGCCACACCTAATTATAATTACTATGTTAGAGCAATTGATACTAATAGTAATGTTTCATATGCAGATAAAACTAAGTATTCTACTGATAATACAACTACATGTTATAGAACAGATGAAACGACCAATCACGGCTATTGGTTTAATTATATAGATTTTAAGATTGATGCAGTCGCCCCGGAAATACTGAGTGTAGTTTACGTCAAAAGTGGGAGTACTTCCACAACAGTTCAAAATAATTCGGGAACTGGCAGTTCTTATAATGGTTCAGTTTATTGTTATATTCATGTAAGAGATTATTCTTATGGAACTGATAAAACATATACAAGTGGTATCAAAAATGTTTATTATGGAAGTACATCTTGTACTATTGTTCCGGCCGGTACGAATATTGGCGGAACTTCGGCAGTTTATTCTACTTGTAAAGATGGTTATGTAAGTGAAGGTTGGTATAAATACCCAAATGCTATCGATGCTAATCAAACTGGAGAAATTAAAGTTTATGATCGTTGCACCGATTCATCTCACTCTAACGGTCACATAACAACAAGGACTAGTACACTTACCTATTTAGATGCTGTCGCTCCTACTGTTACTGTAAATAATATAGTTTTAAATGGTTTAAGCATAAATAATAATTTTGATAAATGGAATCAAACCGATGGTATCGCTGCTAACAATTATATAGAATTTATTGTTAAAGATAGAGCTACCGGCGGTTCTGCAGCTGCAAGAAATTCAGCTGCGGGTATTTCTTATGCATATACTACATTTGAGCAATATTCAATAACAAATAATAATGTAATGGGCAATTATACCATTAGGTCTGGTAATTTTAATCCCAATACTGGTACTTATTCATCCCAAAAAAATATAGACGCTTCATCCACTTCGATTATTTATAAGGTAGGTAGTCGAGTCGAAGTAACTGAGGGCGGTAATTATTATTATCAATATACAATTAGAGTTCCGCTTTTATACGGGTCTAATTATTCTTTTTATTTTACTGATTTAGCAGGGAATAAGACGAATGCGTCGGTAAATAGTTCAACGGTATATCGACCTAAAATAGACCAATCTGCTCCTGTAATTGGAGATACAACCGCAGTTTATGGATATGTAGATGGTACTTCTTTAGGTTTGGCATTAAGTTCTAATAAATATTTGCCAGCCAATAAATTAGTGTTTAAAGTATCATCTAATGATGCTTGGGAAGAAGGTAGAAATGATGGTAGTGGTATCAAAAAGATAGAAATTTTCAAAACCGATTCCAGCGGAAACAAAACGGGTACGGCGATAGCTACAAAAGATAATTTAAGCTATAATAATCCACCAGCTGGAGGTACTGAGTTAACCGTTGATGCGAGCAGTGTCGGAGGATTACAATATCTAAACAGCAATTATAATTCTAAATATTGGATAGTAGTAACTGATGGTGCGGGAAACACATCCGATATGGCTACTACTCATTATATGGATTATAATAGTATAAATAATGTTTACAAAAGATATCAAGTATATGTTGATAACATAGTTCCTATAGTGCAAATAGTAAGTACTGCTAATGTGGCACTTAATCCATATCCTGTTGATGCGACTTATGATAGTAAAGATTATTCTAGTGTTTATGAATATAATTGGACTAATACTTCAAAAAGTTATAAATTAAAAATAACTTATGGCTGTAGTGGTGCAAAAGTATTTAAATATTCGGATGGTTTGGATGAGTCAGATAAAATAAAACTAGATCCAGAATATTCAGTAGTTTATTCTACAAATAGTAATGATTATAATAAAACAATTTCACAAACAGCGAATGCAACGGGTATTCATTATTATAGTTATGGAATAGTTTCTAATGCAGGTTTAGATTCAAAAGCTTATGGTAATGACCAGAGTAAATGGATTGTTCTAAAAGTAAAAATTGATAAAATCGCGCCATCTTACCAATTGCTTGGCTTTGGTGCTGAGGAATGTAATGTTAATGCTACTTCATTAAATAGTATAAAAACTAGTATTGCAAAACCTAGTGATTTAGCTACAGGTAAGACTTTGGATGAAGCAAGCCTAACAACAGAAGGTCAATATTATGGCAGTAAAATATATGCTTATTACTATATCTATGATACAACAGGGGGTGGTTCAGATGATAAAATCAATACCTCTTGGTTGTCTACAAACAATTTAACTTCTAGTGAAGAAACGCAAACTAGTAAGGCTAAGCCTACAATAAATACATCATATAACGGATATATTTATAGTAGTGATGATGATAATAATATAAATATGATTTCATATATTTATGGTAGCACCTATACTATTATGAAAGTTAGGTTGTTTGAGTTGGATGATTTGAAAAAGATGAATAAAGGTGCAACTTCTTTCTATGCCAATGGTGTATATGATATTGTATATAATCAAAATGTAATATATAATATAAGTTTTTGTGATGCAGTAGGAAATGTTGCAGAGGTTAAATGTGCCGGCGACAGAAATTTAAATTATAATGTCGACCCATTTCCTATAGACAATTCTCATTTAGACGAAATTAGCTATACATCAGAAGATAACGTTACGTATAACGGTTATAATGGTGATTGGACAAGTGCCGCATTAAACTATAAATTATCAAAACAAATGACTATAAGCGGAGTAAGTAGTTATTATATAATTAAGGATGCAAAAGAAGTAGATGGAGTCTTACAAGCGGCGGTTCCATTGAGAGAAGAAAAGGAAGGTGTAGGCAGTGTTAGTAGTAGCATTGTCGAATTTTCTTTGATTATAGGAACCGGTAGTAGATGTGGTTATATATATTTTCAATTTGAGAAGAGTTCATGTACTTTACAAACTCCCGGTTCTAGATTAGTTACTGTAGGGGTTGATAATTATATAGTTAGACAAGATAAACAGCCACCTGCAGTAAGTACAATATTTTTCTCGCATTCTGCTGATTTAGGGGCTGAAGCAATTGGAAGTTATGCAACCAATAATGATATTTTAGCATATTTCGAGAAAACTACAGATACCAATTACAAATTTAATAGGATGACTACAAATACAACATTATGGACTTATGAAAGTGTATATATGTATGTTGTTGCAAGTGATCGTAGTAGTGTAGGTGCAGGTTCGGGAATAAAAACTGTTTCTTTAAAAAATCAAAACGGTAATATTGTAGCAACTAAGTTAAATGCTAGTAATGTGAACACTAATAATGATGACTTGTATTGTAGTACAGTTAATAGCTTTGGTTATAATACAGCGACAAACACTAATGGCTTTGGTTTTAAACTTACAGACAACCAATTAAATGTGACTGATGAGATAGTTTTAGATATTGATACAAATGGCAATTGTATATTGCCAAGGATTGACAATGGTCAATTGTATTTAAATTTGGAATCAGCAACTTATAAAGATAAAGATGGTAATGATGCATCTTATCTAAATATTGATAATAAATTATCTGGTTTACCAAGTAAAGATGCAGTAGTAATCAAATTGAAATACAGGTATGGCAAATCGGGCGCTAAACTTTATTGGATTTCCGTTTCGGAAAATTATAATAAGACTTATGATAATAATCCATGGGGTTATGCTGCTGATTTTATAGGAAGTACAATGTCTAGTGATATACAAAAAATTAATAATGTTACTCTTAATTCAATGAATACTACGGGATTAGCATTTATTTATACACCGGATAAGGATAATGAAATTACATTTACAATTACTAATGATACAGAAACAAAATCAAGATATTATTTCTTCATAGCATCAAACATAAATGAATATTGTGATGGTAATGATATCAATACGGCTATAGGAGAAAGGGTATTTTCTTATGTAGCTGCTGGAGATGTGCTTATTGATAATGCACCACCAAAAATAGATAGCGTAACTTATGTAAGTAAAGCTACCGGAAAAGTAATTGGCATCAATGATCCATATAGTAAAACTTATAGTATAGGTGATTATTTTACTAATGATAGTGTATATGCATATTATAAGGTAAGTGATGGTGCTAGTGGAATAAAAGAATTAACAACTTTAAACGACAAAGCGGGTGATCCTATTTATATATCTACGGGGATTTACGCTGGCACATATATGCTAGAGATGAAGGAAAAATTGAAATATCAAATTAAAGTGGTTGATAATTCAACTAATGAATGTATAAGTGCAATATTTGAACCTAATATTGATAAAACAGTTCCTAATTTTGTTGTAAGTACTAAACTTATCGATAATATAACTCCTTATAATAGCACTAAAACGGACAACAACTTTACTAATTCAACTTATATAAATGTAACGCTTGAGGCGGATTATGGAGCAAGTGGACTTGGCAGTATTATGTTCAAGACGACAGATACAGGAGATTGGCAAAACATTTCAGAGTTTAGAGATATGTATAACAATGTGATAAGTTTTGTTGAAAATGAATCCAAAACTTTTCAGCAAGCTACATTTAAGATTAATAAAACAAGCGTATATTGGTTTATGTGTACTAATAAGATAAATGAGTTGTATGCAATAGGAGGAATAGTTCCTAATTCATTAGATCAAGCTGGTCAAGGTAAATATATGCGTATAGCTATAGATACTGAATCACCTTATATAGTTAATGGCGATAATACATTATTTAATAATATTGCTACTAAATGGCACAAGAATCCACAAGTATTAGTACTTGAGGCTTTCGATAAAGGTAATGACAGTGCGGAAATAGGTGGTAGTGGAGTAAAAGAAATTAAGATGAGCTATAAAATAAACGGTGAGACACAAACAAGCGTTTATTTTGAATATGTAGATGGCAATTATATTCCTAAGGTAGATGGGAATAATTTTGCCCTATCTTTATATACGACCTACACTATATTGATTAAGGATAAAGCAGAGAATTTAAATACCTATACAATCAAACCCGCTCTTGATACAAATACGCCAGAATGGAGCTTGGATAGTAATAATAAGTTATTCACACTTACTTCGGGCTCGTCCATAGGACCTGTTTATGAAGCAGGTAAATGGACTAGTGAAAATGTATTTGTTAATTTCAACCCTAAATACTTTATTAGTGGTGCTAAAATCCAATATTCTATTAATAATGGTGCTTGGACAGACTGTGGTGATAATTATAAATGGAATGCATTAGATACAACTGACAGTAATGGCAAAGTTAAAAACTGTAGTTTTGAAATTAAACCTGAAGGTACGAATGATAGTTTGAATAAAAGCTATAAATTCCGTATTTTGTCTAATTCTGTTAATAATGTAATAGTAAATAATGCTATAGTTGAAAATATAAATGCTTCAGCTGATTTAGAAATTGGCACAATTATGATAGATAAAGCAGCACCAGTATTCTTTACAGATAAATATAATACTTTCAAAAAAGATAATATCAATCAAGAGGTTACTATAAATTCTAGTGAAGATGCATTAACTGCTGATATCACATTTTGGTGTCAAGATAATTTTAAAGTCGCAATAAAGACTTATTCTGTTTTGGCAAGTGGTGCACATGCAGAGTATTGCTTTAAGGGTACAAATGGAGATTATAAAGAATGGAGTACTATCTCTTTAAGCTATAATAACAACACTTATGAAGGCAGTTACATTATAAAGGGTAGTATGGCAGACGGTGATTGTAAGTTTAGAATTGTAAGTGGTTCGAACTTAATGAGCAAAGAGTTAATCGTAAATGATATTAAAATAGACGCTGTTATGCCAGACTTTACTCCTCTTTCGAGAGCTACATCTAATGGACTTGATATGGTAGGTGAAAAGTTCGCTGAAGTAGAAAAGAGTGTTTTTGATAATGCAAGTCTACACAATTTCACGGAATATACTAATGAAAAATATATAATATTAAGTATTCAAATAACATCAATGGGCTTTAGTGGAGCTGATATAATTATAAAAAGAGAAGGCCTAGAATCTGAGGTTTACAAGCATATTGATTATTTAAATTATAAAAATAAAATAGATAATGGTGAAGATGTAATCATTTATTACAGTATACCGGTATCGGGAGATATACAAATTTCATTAAAGTCTCAAGCAGAGAAGTCAAAGGATAAAACAAAAACTTTCTTGATAGACAATACTTTGCCAGAATTATATATAAAATCTATAGAAAGTACGAGTTCTTCTAATAGTTGGGATGAAAATCATATAGATACTTGTTGGTATACAGGCCCAGTTGATTTTAATTTTGGTGTAGGTATATACAAAATTGATGGAGATAGTCTTGTTAGAGAAGATAAAGCACCTATAGATGGTTATAAAATTTATTACAATAATTCTAGTTGGGATTCTGAGAGATGGGAAACAGTTAATAATACTGCGAAATTTACAATTGATGGTACGACTATAATTAATTCAATTATTTATAGATTTAAGATAGTTTCTATAAGTGGAGTAGAAAACGAACTTGGTAAAGGAATAGTTTATAATAGGATTGATAAAAACGGAAATGTTATCCTAGTAGCTGCCGCTGATTCTAATAAGGTAAAGAAACAAATTTGTGAAGATCATACAGATGCAGTTATTAATCATTTATGCAATAATAATGATAATGCTGATGATTATTTTAAGTATCTAATTAATTATGATGGAAATGAGTATTCTTGTACTACTACACAAACAATTAATTATAACCCCGATAATATCAATACTGATTCGGTTACTAAAGCCACTTATGGTAAATATGTTTATGAAAAATATGAAAAAGGTGAAGAAGGTGAAGAAGGTGATTATAAAGTAGTAGAAGATATTAATGAATTTAAACACGGCGATTTAGTTAGGGTAACTTATGTTGCAAATTATGGTCTAAAATATGGAGATGATAATGGCTATTATAAGCATAGATATACAGAAATCTATGAAGATTATGTTAATGCGGAGAAGACAACTGTTGGTAGCGATACAAATCTAGATACGGGCGGAAATTTCACATTTACTTTTGGGCAAAAAGACTTTGTAATTGATGCTTATTATAATGTGGAATTAAAAGTAACATATTCAAATACAGAAGTTTTCTTGCAAAACTATCGTGATAATGAAAATGCAACATATAAACCAAATACTAATGTATTATTTAACGGTTCTCCATTGTTTGTGAACCTAACTTATACAAATATGGATAATAATACAGAGATAAAAGAAAATGGCTATATAAATCCAAACATATTTGAAGTTGGCGGTTATTTATTAACTGTAAACTTTGATGAGGATAGCCTAAATAGTAAGAGCTTTACTTTGACAAATCCAAGTGATGTTTTGATAGTCAAATATTTCAAAACAGATATAACTACGAGCAAATTCTTAATTAATGATGAATATGACTGGAATTTCATTGCAAGTAGTTATTATGACAAGCCAATAGATGGTAGTCTTGTGTTAGGTGAAGCAAAAACTTATTTAGATAGTGATTATGTTCAGACTAAAGATATAACTATTGCATCAACATCTAATATAAAATCAGATTTCAAAGGAAATTATAACGGTAGTAATTATACAATTACTTGTATTGATGAAGAAATTATTAATAGTGATGAAGGA
>JBAXZI010000023.1:0-25005 GCA_041670385.1 Clostridia bacterium
TTATATTTAATTAATATAGTACCTAATATTACTTTATTTTGGTTTGCATACCATATTGTATCTATTATTCCAATAGTATCTATATCGACATCAACCAAATTAGAATTTGCTGCTTCCGTTTCATACAAAATGTTTTCTATTGCCGTAGCGCCACTAAAGCAACCCGCACCAATAAATTGTAATGCATCATTTAGAATAACAGTTTTTAATGTTTTATTATCCTTAAATAAATTATCATTTAATTTTATGACATTACTTGGAAGTATTGCTTCTATATTTAATTTATTATTAATTCCAACAAATGCGATTGCTAATCTACCTGCAATTACAAATCCATAATTAGTATCATTTTTAGCTGCATTTTCTGCTGTTGTATACCATTTTGTATTACTAAAGCTAGATAAACTAGCATTTACCAATTGGCTGTTTTCTGCCCAAATTATTTCTAGATTTGTCATATCTGTAAAGGCATCACTGCTTATATTTTTTACACTACTAGGAATAGTAATCTTTATTACATTAGAAGTAGTTAAACTTCCATATAATTCTGTGATTCCTTCAGGAATTACCAACTCAGTAATAGTTTTACTAGCAAAAGCACTTAAATTAATAGAAATGATATTTTTTTCTATATCTCCATCTACAAATATACTTGGAATATAGCAATATGAATCTGTATCCAAATAGGTATCTATTTTATACCCTATAGTATTATTGTTACTATCAATTACAGCAACTAAATCACTGCTATTTATAGAACCGACATTTACATCATAATATTTTGCTTCAAGAGTTACATTGCTTGTTGTATTAAACGGGAATGTTATATGATTATTGCCAATATACCAACCAACGAACAAATATCCGTCAAATTCAGGAGCGGTAGGTTCTGTAGTAAAATATGATTTGCTAACTTGAGGTTTTCCTAAGCCATTAAGTCCTGCTTCATAATTTGTTTTCATAGCAAATGTGATTCTTGGTTCGCTCGTTTTTACATATGTACTATAATCATAATTAGCAAAGACAATGTCTGCTCTAACTTTTGAATTTAGATCTACATAAATATAGGCATCGTCAGGGAATACACCTACAGCAATAACATTTTCTTCCTCGCCTTCTTCTGGTTCTGTAAAGATACCTGCATAACCTTTAATTCTAATTGTTTTCAAATTATTACAATTAGCGAATGCATTATTTCCAAGAACTCTAATGGTTACAGAAAATTCGACATTAACCAAAGCATTACATCCATCAAAAGCATTATCTAATATTTCTTCAATACTGTTGTTACTAAAATCAACTTCAGTTATAGCACTGCAATTTTGGAATGTCTCTTTATATATAGTACCAGTAAAATGATTTAAGAAACTTATATCTTTTAGCGCAGTACAATTTTTGAATGCTGAAGAATTAAATTCTGCATCGCAAGAAAATCCGTTTACATTAGGCATTTCTACGCTTGTTAATGAAGTACAATTCTCAAAAGTTCCTTCTGGCAATTTGCCATTATTCGCACTTGCTCCATTTATTGCATTAGGAATTAATACGCTTACTAGCTCTGTACAACCTTTAAATACTTGAGAACCTAATGTACTTACTTGATTTGTATCAAATGATTTTAATTTTATTGCATTTTCAAAAGCGTTATCCGCAATTTCCGATACTGTATCAGGTAGTACTATTGTTTCTAATTTATTTGCATTATTAAATATACCAAAAGGTATATAAGTAACTCCTTCTAAATCTTCAGCAGTAATATTAACAATATTTTTGCTATTTACTGTAAAGTCCGCATTATATGCTACAGGTAAACCAGCCAAAACTACGACAATATTATCATTATATATTTTAGTAGTATTTAGCAAATCAAAATTAATTGTATCTTTATTTACTAGCCCTGCCAAAGTAATATTTGCCAAACTTGTACAATTATTAAATGCACCACTCATATTCCAATTAACTAAAGTTGCTTGAATATCTAGTGTTTGCAAATAAGTATAATTAGCAAACGCATTATCAGCTATAGCAATTACTTCATTCCCACTTAAAGTTGTGGGGATAGTTATGCTTGTTGCTGTTTCGTCGCCGGAAATTACCGTTGCTCTATTTTCAGCATCTACTGTGTAAAGTAATTTGCTTGCTTCATCATAACGATAAGTTAGACTACTTTCTGCAACGACTATTTTTGTATTATTTATACCATCTAAAGTATCTTTCCAACTATTTCTAGCTGCTAATTTAGTTGCATAATCAGTTGCATTTACATCTAAGCAAGTTTCATAATCACTTATATAGTATTGACAAGTTGCATTAAACATCAAATCAATATTGTCAAAATCGTATGTGTCATCACTTACATCAGGAGTATCCTTATCATTAAATGTATAAGCTAAAGCAACTTCATAAGGTAAGCTAACAATATTTACATCAGCTATTCCCGTACTTTCAAAATATACACTTCTAGTTATTGTCAATTTATTAAAATGTGCATTAATTATACCTGCATCATATACTGCGTCAATATCAGCTGGGATTGTATAATCGCCAAAAGTAGCTGATGGATAATAATATATTCCATTTATATTATTATCCGCATTGTTCTCATCTATAGCAAACATTAATAGGACACCATTTCTTACTTCATAGTTAGTTTTCATAATAACACCAGACCCAATATCTATGTCGTGAGGTACATCTGATACTATTACGGTAGCTAATCTATTTAACATATTAAATGTAATAGGCTCAATTTTTTCTAAATCGCCAAAATCAATTGTATTAATAATACTATCATTTAGGTCGCCTACTGTTGTATCGTTTGCAAAAGTTGTTACTTGATTGCCAAGTATTAAACTTGTTAGGGCTATGTTGCCAACTATGTTTGTTAGGTTAAATTCTAGTGTACTATCGTCAAGAACGGAAGCACTAGCCAAACTTATATTTATAACTGACGGCATATTTTTCAATGAATCACCCGCAATAGTCTTTATAACTGGCAATTCTATATTCGTTATTAATGTATTAGCAAATACCAAACTTCCCAAAGTAATAACTTTATTTAGATTGCCTATATCGGATAATTTAGAATTACCGCTAAATGCCATTCCTTTTATAGTCGTTACATTATTCAAATTTATCTTAGCTAAATCCGTACAATTAATAAATGCATTAGTACCTATGCTAACTACCATACTAGGTAGAGTTACTTCGATAATACCTGTTGAATTAGCAAACATATTATCACTAATTTCTATCATATTTCCGCCAAGTACTTTTATGTAATTATAAATTGTTTCATTTTCTTCATTATCATAACTAGCCACACTTGCATTTGCAAAAGCATTATTCCCTATAGTTGTTACATTTTTCAAATCAATATTTGATAGGAATTTAACACCATCAAAAGCATTACTGCCTATGGTAGTTATATTCTCGCCTAATGTAAGTCTCATTGCATAATTATGTCCGGTAAATACATTATCATCAATTTCAATTACTGGTAAGGTTTCTTCATTTAATATATATTGATTAGGAATTACTACATTTAATTCGATATTTGGATTATCCGGATTATAACCTATTACTTTACAATAAGAATTTTCTCCATTAACAACTTTTTCATAATCCAAACCAACACTGCCCAAAGAATTGTCCATACAATCTATTTCAAAGAAATAATTATTAAGTTCATTTAATTTTAGACCACTGCTATTTACAGCTTCTGTTTCCTTAGGGACTAACTGTGTTACTCGATTTATTATATCAATATCAAAATTATTAATATTATTGTAACTGCTTTTTAATGTGTTTAACATTGTTGTTACATAATCCACATTAACAATCTCGTCATATTTCATATCAGCTTTTTCTACCTTATAGGTAAGAGGATTACCCTCATCTTTTAGTTGATTAAAAACAAATGTAAATTCACCTGCAACACTAACTGGCGCATAACAAGCCTTTATTGTTAAATTTCTATCTATTACATAAGCTTGGCTTGCTGTAAATAATTGCTCACTATCATTTACATTTTGCCATTTCATAGCAAATTCATATCCAGTTTTAGTTTTTGGTGTAGTATTTGGGAAGGTATAGCTTTGTCCTGTAGTTAAATTAACCTTGCTATAAGAATTATCTTCAAAAGTAATTGTATATACTTTTGCTTGTACCAAAGCTAACAAGGTGGAGCTTGTTCCGGCTTGGACAGATTCTAAATTAATCCATTTTGTAAATACTATATCCTTTGCACTTAATTCACTTATTGCTGAATTAAGAATTGCATCAGATGGAACTTGTTTATAACGCACAATAGCTGTTGTATCCATATGATATTGATTAGCGCCTACGGCATCTTCCGATGTAACATACTTTATTTCTATTGGTCTTTCTTTATATACGACATTCATTGTAATGGTAGCATTTTGAGTGACTGTTTGATTTATAAAATCCCAATTCCATACAGAATTTGAAAGTTCAAAAGGAGTTACCCAAGTTGGAGGAGTAATTTTACTTCCATAACTTATATTAGTTAATTCCTTAACCACATTATTTTTATAATCAACAAAAGTAACAGTATATTTATTAGCATTTTCTACATAACTAGCATAAACAATCATATCTTCAGCAACTTCATTAAAAGTAGCTATATCGCTAGTAGTTTGATTAAGCCAAGCATCAAAAACTAATCCTGCTTCCGTAGGTGGAGTAGGGACACTTACACTACCACCCTTAACCGCAAAGTGCTTACCTAGTTGGCTTCCGTCCTTTCCAAGGAAAGTAACACAAACCGTTTCGGTGCCTTCGTCAACTAAGAAAATAGTAAAAGTAGTAGCACAATCTTTGTAAAATACATTAATTGTCTTTTCACCTTTTTCTAAAAGCAAAGCTTTAGATGCAGCATCTAACATAGAACTTGTTAATGCTATTTCTTGTACTTTACCTTCTTTGTCAGTGATACTAACTTTTATTTTTGATAGTTCTACTTTACCCGATATTGCTATTTCCGGAACAGAATCACTTACGATTTCTATTTCCTGTGCATCAATTTGTTTATCTTGACAAGCAGTAAGAGTAAATAACATACAAACCAATGTAAGAATTATTAATAATCCGACAATTGGTTTCACTTTTGTGAGCCTCTTAAATTCCATTGCTAAACCTCCACTTCCAGCTAATACTAAAAACTGATTTTTTATATAAATTCAGTTATACTTAATATATCACAAAATGCTAAAAATTGCAATACCCAAACTTAAATTTATATATATTATATATAATGCAAAAAGGGTAAATAAAAAGGGTGGCAAAAGCCACCCTCAATAATCGTTATTTTTAATTAAAATTACTTATTTTTTTGCAAAAAATACTTTGCGTTTTTTGCTATTTTTAAGCAAAACTGTACTATTTTTCATCATCCATATCTTTCTCTATTTCATCTTTTAGCAAACTTAATTTACCCTTTTTAGGGAACCTTCTAACGGTTGTTTTTATCTTAAATTTACTACTTTCTATATGGTCTTTCAAAAATTGTGCAAGGTCTTGAATTGAGCCGTTTTCTATACTTTCAGGGTATACGTAATAGAACAAAGCAACCCCTGCATATATATATATCTTGCCCCTTTTTATAGCTATTTTATCAATTTTTAGATAAGGATGCTCTTCAGAATAAAATGCTTCTCCACCTATATTTTGACTCGTAACTATCATTTTATCTTCAAAAAATTCCAACGTTTGGTAGTAAATATTTTGACTGGAAAAGTCGTGTTTGTATCCTAATATTGACGTTATCAAAAACAGTACTATCGCAGCCAAAAGCAATATTAATGTAATACCAAAAAATATCAAAATTAGTATTAAATCGTAAGCTAAATACATCCATAATCCAATTGCTAATAAAACAGTCATTAACAATATTTCACGAATTCCTGCATATCTTTTAAGATAATACATACTGCAATTAAAGTATTTTTTCTTATCCAATTTTTGGACTACTTTATATTCGCTTTCCATAAATTCTTTGTTTCTCCTTTAATTTATATTATTATAGTTGTTCTCCACGCAATCTTTTATACAACCATTTATCTTCAGTATAAGTGCTATCTTGATTTATATCTGATGTATTTTTATAGATATACAAATTGACCGGTTTTAATCTTTCCATACCCAAAGATTCCATCATATCACTTACATCTTCGAGCACATCTAATGGCAACATATTAAATCTTTCATCATCAATAATAATCTCCGATGTGTTTTCGAACATTGCACCCGCAGTTATAATACCTAAATGCAAATAATAAGTATCATCATCTTCTATTACAAATTCTTTGTATTTATCCTTTTGCAATTCTTTTGCCAATGTCTTTTTTACCATTCTACTTAATATTGCGTCAAAGCCTTCTTCGCCTGTAAATGCTCTATCTAGCATTTTTGCGGAGGTTAGGTCCTGCCAATTATATACATCCATAAATCCAGTTATATGCAATTTACTTTGAATAGGCAATGTATCACCGTTTGGCAAATCATCCAATGTGCTAATGCCAATTGCTGGAGCTATTATATTGCTCATAAGATTGTTATTCATAGTTATATTAGAATAGTTGCATTTATCTTCTCTTAACTCATTATAAGAGTTGTTTATTTGCATTCCAAAATTACTTATATTACGGAAAATACAACCAACGATTTCTACATCGCAATTATTAATTTCCATTGCCCAATATGCATTACCTATTATACAATATTCAACTTTTACCGTACTTCTCTTTTCTTGTACAAGATCTCCAATTCCGATACCAACACCGCTTAATCCGTTAGGATCATTTATTTTAACGGTATCATCACACCTAATAGTAATATTACTAATTACTACATTTTCACCTAAAATTTTGAATACTGCCGTTTGTTGCGTTGGCTTATCCATATTTGTTGCATCAACAATATAGCCATTACCATAAACACTTCCGACGGTTTCTAGTGAATGTGAACCATTTTCATAGGTTATGTTTTCAGATAAACATATATTTAGATTATTATCAACTGCAAGTACCATATCATCATAGCTGTTACAATTTACACCCTCAACTACCTTAAATGTTCTTCTTTCTCTAACATCGGTATTTTTATACGCCGAATTTCTAGCTGTTACAGTTACTATTTCTTCAGTTTGTCCATCTATATTAGTATCATTGAAAACAACGGTATGTCCTTCTATTTTTGCAATTGTTGTATCCGATAAACTTATAACAAAATCATCCCAATTTCCATCAATTGGATAATTAAGCCCAAGTTCTATAGAATTAGCAACAATATTGCCTTCAACAACCATTTTATTACCAATAACTCCATCATTTAGAATACCACGTTTATCATCATTATCATTTGTATCCAATCTAATATATTTGATAGGATTTATGACCTCTAGAGCAATTTCACTATAGTAACTTAAGTTTGATTTAAGGGCAACGGTAAATGTTACCGAACCTCTGCTTATTGGGATAATTTTACCATTGGAATCTATTGTAGCTACACTTTTATCGCTAGAATAATACAAAACTTCAGGGTTATTATTTTTTAATACATCTTTCCATACACCCTTCAAAATCATTTCTGTACCAAGCTTTATTTTTTTTGTAGCTAGGAGATTATAATTCTGTACCATAATGTCATTAGTATTACATTTATTAATAATAATAGTATCTCCATCAACATCCAAAATAGCCTTATCTCCGCTTATTGTAAGCATATTGCCTGATAGACTACCACCACTAATTACTGTAGCATTGTGTCTTATCCCTAGAGTATCCAAACTAGTTGTGCTACCTTCTAAATAGAATTCTGTACCATAGGTACTTAATCCATTTTGTACAGTAAATACTTTTGTATCTTTAATTTTTTCATCATTATTTATCTCAATAGATACTTTCGCCGTACCAGCTTTTTTCGCCATCAAAATCCCGTTTGATGTTATTTCTAAAACTTCTGGATTGTCACTAACAAAATCGGCAAATCTGATTTCTCCATCAATAGGGACTGTATTATATTCTAAAATTTTACTTTCGCCTGTAAGTATTGTATAAGAATCCATTGTTATAGAAACCTTATCTACATCACCACTTTTTACGATTATATTAAGTCTATCACTCTTATATCCTTCTTTTGTTGTTACTACAGCATCAAAAGCACAATAAGTACTAAACTTTACTAAACCATTATTACTTATGGTAACAGCATTGTCTACATCTTCACCAAAGTTACTATAGTTTTCTATTTCCCAATAAACGTCTTTATTTCGAGCCGCCATTGGATATACATTTGCTACAAGTTGCACTTCTTTTTCATCTAAATCAACTTCCAAAGTGTCGCCTTGATAATTTAACTCTACATTGTCTACTGCTATATATACATTATGACTAATAATGTCTGCACTTAGCAAGACAGTTGCCACAATAATTAAAGGTAAAATAAGTAACATAGCAATTATAATTTTTTTCATTTTACTGTCCTCCTATCCTACTATTTTTTCATATTTTTTGTCTGCTGTCAAAACTAAAACAAGCACACTAACTAATGCCAATACAAAACTTGCTGCATTAAGCACTATATATACCGCATTTATACCGATATGCCAAGAACCCATAGGTATGTATGTAAACACCATTGCAAACAAACCAAACATAACGCTTATAAAGATACCAAGTATCATTGAATTAGTTACATTTTTGTTTGCCTCGACTAAATCGCCATCACTGCTTACATCAAATGTAGGTTTTTTCATATCACTCATAATCGCTATACAAGTTAGGAAAATTATTATAAAGAATGAAATAAAGAATATGCTAATAACATCAACAAAACCGATATTATTACCAAATTTTTCACCGCCATAAATTATCCAAGTACTTATACAAGATACCAAGCTACTTCCTCCCGCCACAATTAAGTACAAAAACACTTTTGTAGCTAATTGTACTTTATAGCTTACAGGAATTATTTTAGTAAGATAGAAATTATCTCCATTTCTACTAACCGTAGTTGACGCAAAACTAACTATTATCGTATCAAAAATAAGCATAACTAAAATAGTTAAACCAGGAATTATTGCTCCGCCTACAGAATGGTCGCCCACAGCTACTGCTAAATTATTACAGAAAAACACCATAAATGGTGCTGAAATGGCCATTGCTAAATATTGGAACGAATAATTAAATGACCTGAAAATTGTTAGAAATTCAGTTTTTAATATTGTACCAAATATTGATCTTTTTTTATTTTTTGTCTTTTTCTCAAATGCCTCTCTGCCTTTTTCAACAGTTTTTAGCACGGTTGGCAAATAACTACGCATACCTAGATACATACTTACTCCACCTATAATAGCAATCATTGCCACGATTATTAGCAAACTTTGCCATACCCACTCGCCACTTATTACATTTGCAAATAAACTAGCAGGTATCAAACCTTTAGCAACTCCTTTTATTTGATTAAGAAGCTGGTCACTAAACATAATATTTGTTGCACTACTTTGATAATATTCTAATACTCCACGAAGTATCAACATATAAATCGAGAATCCAATAATTATCAAAAGTATTGCACCTGCAAGTTTCAAACCAAATTTATTATAAATTAAATTATTTAAGTACATAACTGGTACTGCTATCAAATTTGATATGAAAAACGGTATAAAACTTATTACAATGCTAGTAAATATTGCTAAAAAATAAAAAAGCACATTTGCATCACTAAACACACCATAAAATACATAAAATGGCAATGTAAAGGCTACACTTAAAATTAAATTATTAAAAAAAGCAAATGCTGCTTTTGCCAAAAACAATTCACGCCCTTCAAGCGGAAACCTAATTAGCAATTCATTGTCAGTATCGTGATACAAAACTTTAATTAACCTTCCTGTACAAGACACCAATTGCACTAACATACTTACTAAAGTAGCTACAGTCAAAAACTCATATTTCATTGGTATTTTGCCTTGCAAAATCATACTACTGATAAAGTATATTCCTGCAACTATAATTCCATATATTATTGCGGTAAAAATTAAATTCAGTGCAAACAAACCCCACGCTTTTTGCGATGGATTCTTACCTAAATTAAATTTTCCGCGAAATTCCATTTTTAGTGTTACTAAAAAATTATTCATAAATTACCTCCATACAAACACAAACAATAAGTATTATTAATTACTTTTTTTGTTCGGTGTTATCGTAGCATCACGATTTTCTTCCATTTGTAAAATAGAAAGAATTTTTTCTCTATCCATACCCGTTGCTGTATAGAAAGTTTCTTCCAATCGGTCTTGGTTAGCTTTATTATTAGCTAAATCCAATACTTCAATTAGTTTACCATCGTTTATTATTGCTACTCTGTGACACAATTTCTTTACTAAATCAAGATTGTGCGAGGAGAAAAATACAGTATTTCCTTTTGCTGCCTGCTCTTGCATTTGCAAAACAATTTCTGCCATTGATTGTGGGTCCAAGCCTAACATAGGTTCATCAAGTACCCATAATTTTGGTTGATGAATTAAAGCTGCTACCAAACAAATTTTTTGTTTCATACCGTGAGAATAACTCTTAATTTGTCTATCTATAGCAAAACCTAGATTAAATACTTCCAAGTAATGGTTAAGTAACTTTTCTCTATCTTCTTTACTTACTTTATATATATCTGCTACATAATTTACATATTCTCTTCCTGTAAGTTTATCAAGGACTGAATGATTATCAGGAACATAACTCATATTCATTTTTGCTTTTATTGGTTCTTTTTTGATATCGTATCCACAAATACTTATGCTACCACTATCAAAAGGCAATATTCCTACCATACATTTGATTGTTGTAGACTTACCAGCACCATTTTTTCCTAAAAATCCGAAAATTTCGCCTTCTTTTACTTCTAAAGAAAGATTTTCTACTGATGCTACATCCGAATTTGGATATTTTTTTACTAAATTATTTATTTTTATCATTTTATTATTTCTCCTAAAATATTCTACTTATCCCATTATCCCAAAAAATAATTTATATTAATCTCATTTTGGTTATTAAAAATTATTAGTTATATTTTTTCTTTCAAACGCAAGGATTATGTTTAATAACCTTGTATTAGTCGCCTTATAAAGAAAAAACTAACTAAAATTTATTGTAGACAAGCTTGATTTGGTTTTTGAAATACTGAAAAAATAGCTTTTTCTTCACTAATTTCGTATTCAACACTTAAAAATATTACTTTCGATAGCTGATTTATTTTCTTAAATCTATAATCAAATAAAAACAGCAAAAATTCAGCAAACTCCATACAAATAATTGCAATTAATGGATAAATGTGGTCATTACTGTATTCTGTTATAGATACACCACCTGCTTTACCTAAAATCGAAGCAATACCAAGAAAAACTGTTAAAACTAAAAATAACGTAGAAAACACTCCACAAACTATCGTTTGAACCGAGTACATAACCTGCAAAAGGAAATCGCGTAAAACTTGACGAAATAATACAACAAATTGTATTGCAGTAATATATTCCCAATTAACGACAAACACACCTAATAGTTGCGCCATTGCATTTAATATCATTATTTATATTATGTCCTCTATATTCTTAATTTTATTGCTTTCATACATTATTAAATTTAATAAATTATATTTCAAAAAAATAAAAATTTAATACATTTTTGCTAATAAAGTACTATAATAATGTATTATAACTAAGCTTAAAATATTATAGTATATAATAACAACTTTGTCAACTCGATGAACTATGTATATAAAATTTATACAAAAAATTAAAATAATAAAAAAATATGTAATTATAATATTATGTAGCTTAACTGTAGCTATGGCTACAGTTAAGTTACATATTTGTGCTTATTATAAATTGATACCTATCTAAAGCATCCACATTTTTTTTGCTTAAAATGTCATAATACTCTCTATCTAGACTATGCCCTTTATTTACATTTACGATTAAAAATATACCATCTCTATCAATTTTTATCATATTTTTTAGGCAAGTTATTTTGATATTTCCGCAAAAATTTGCTTTATATTGCTTACGCAAATTCCCTAAAATTCTATAATGCCCAAGTAAATCTTCATCAATATTATTCCACATAAAAGGACGCCTATTTATTGGGTCATCAAAGCCGCACATACCTATTTCATCTCCATAATATAGACTAGGCACTCCCGGTAAAAAATACTGCAAACAACTAGCTATTTTTAGTCTAGCCTTTCCTTCATTATACTGTTGCTCCGTTAAAATATAATCCAACTTTTGTTGCTTATTCATATTTTTTTCATTAATATCAAGTAGAGCATTTATTGCCCTTGCAGTATCGTGGCTATCAATAAGGCTCATACAGGTATCCATACTTTGCTTAGGATAATTATTAATAATATCCATAGTTTGATTAATAAAATTTGTTGCATTACCTTTAATTACATAATCCAATATAGCTTTTTTGAACATATAGTTCATAACGCCATCAAGTTCATTACCTTGAAAATACTCTCTTTCTTCGCCATAACTAAATTTCTTGCTTGCGTCTTCCCAAACTTCGCCGATAAGTACAGCTTCTTTATTGTTTTCCTTAATTCTGTTACGGATTTTTTTAACAAATTTTTCTGAAAGTTCGTCTACTACATCAAGACGCCAACCGCCCACACCTAATTTAAGCCATTTTTCGATGACTCCATCAGTGCCCGCTATCATTTCTTGAAAACTTTCACAATTTCTTTTTATCGTAGGTACAACAGTTATCCCCCACCAACAGTCATATTTATTAGGATAATTAGTAAATGTATACCAATCATAATATACGCTATCGCAAGAATTATAAGCACCTATACTCTTGTAATGTCCGAATTTGTTAAAATATTTGCTATCTGCACCAGTATGATTAAAAACACCATCGAGCATAATAGTAATGCCTTTTTCTTTTGCTTTAGCAATAAGTAATTTGAAATTTTCTTCATCGCCTAATAATTTATCAATTTTTGTATAATCAGCTGTATCATAACGATGATTAGAATTGCTTTCAAAAATAGGTGACAAATAAAGGCAAGTAACCCCTAAATTTTGCAAATAATCGAGTTTTTCAATAATCCCGGCTAAATTCCCACCATAAAAATCATTAGCACGATATATACCATCACTATCTACTATGGTTACTTCTTCGTCCCAATTTTTCAAAACTCCATAATTAGGCTGTATAATTTTGTTGCCACCTTTACAAAACCTATCTACAAAAATTTGGTAGACTACTCCGCCACAAAATGTTTTTGGCGTAGTATATCCATCATTATATACAGTCAAATGCCATTCAGGCAAATTATCGCCTATAATAGCTTGACCATTTTCATCTCTTCCCACAAATAAAATAGAATTTTTTAGAAAAATTTCAAAGCGGTAATAATAATTACCCGCTTTATTAATTACAAAATTACCTATAAAGTCACTATAGTCTTCGTTATCTTCGTTTTTTCCATTATAGCTTAAGACTATTCTTTTACTATTATTCTGGTTGCGAATAACCATCTCTACTCTTTTAACAAAAAACTTATCTTTAACCGGGAATCTTATATCAACCTTTTGGTGAGTAGATACTGCACCAAAAGGTTTTTTATATTCTAATTCAAATGGGAAAAATAAAAGAGTACTATTATATTTTTTTAAGTCCCCAAATGCGTTTTGCATATTCCTCCACACTTCTATCTGCTGCAAAGAAACCAGCTTTTGCAATATTTACAATACTCATTCTACCCCAACGGTATTTATCAAGATATGCTTTATTTACTTCACTTTGTGCCTTGCAATAACTATCAAAGTCAGCTAATACCATATATGGGTCAGCTTGACAGCCACAGCCTAAAATAAGATTGTCGGCAAGCTCAGTAAATTGTACTCCACCTACACCACTACGCATCATATTTATAATTCTCTTTATTCTATCATCTTGATTATAATAATTGGTTGGATAATATCCATCTCTAGAAAGCTTTTCAACTTCATCTGCTAGCATACCAAAAATAAAGATATTGTTATCTCCAACTCGCTCGTGTATTTCTACATTAGCACCGTCCATTGTACCGATAGTAACTGCACCGTTTATCATAAACTTCATATTACCAGTACCGCTAGCTTCTTTTCCTGCTATACTGATTTGTTCACTTAAATCACTTGCAGGCATTATAATTTCGGCTAGACTGACACAATAGTTTTCTATGAAAACAACTTTTATTTTACCTTTTATATCTGGGTCATTATTAATTAATTCGCCCATAGCACAAATAAGTCTAATAATTTGTTTTGCTATATAATAACTACTTGCTGCCTTTGCACCAAAAATAAATGTACGAGGTACTATATCTAAATCTGGGTTTTCCTTTAATCTTAGGTACAAATCAAGGATATGCAAACAATTAAGATGTTGCCTTTTATATTCGTGCAAACGCTTTACTTGCACATCAAATATACTATTTGGGTCAATATCAATACCATTCTTTTCTTTAATATATTTAGCAAGACGCAATTTGTTTTTATATTTTATTTCCATTAACTCGTCAATTGCTTCTTTATTATTTTGGAATTCTAATAATTTTTCTAAATCATCAGGTTTTTCTCTCCAATCACAACCTATATATTTATCTAAGAATTTTGCTAATTCAGGATTAGCTTCACCAACCCATCTTCTATGAGTTATACCATTAGTAACATTAGTGAATTTTTCGGGTGCAACCTTAAAATAATCAGCAAATACTGTTTCTTTAAGAATATTGCTATGCAATACACTAACACCATTTATTGTATGACTTGCAGCAAGACAAAGGTTAGCCATTCTAATAATTCCATCAGACATAATTGCATTTTTAGCAATTTTTTCCCAATCATTAGGATAAGCTTTCCATAGTGTTTCGCAAAATCTTCTATTTATTTCAATAATTATTTGATAAATACGAGGTAAAAGTGATTCTACTAAATCTTGAGGCCATTTTTCCAATGCTTCTTGCATTACTGTATGATTTGTGTAAGAAATAGTTTCGGTAATTATCTTCCACGCATCATCCCAATTATAATCATAAACATCTAATAAAATTCTCATTAGTTCAGGAATACATAAAGTTGGATGAGTGTCATTGATATGTATTGCCACTTTTTCCGGTAAATTATCTAAATTATCATTAAATTTAAGATGCTTTTTTATTATACTTTGTATACTTGCACTTACAAAGAAATATTGTTGACGCAAACGAAGTGATTTTCCTTCATAATGGTTGTCAGCTGGATATAAAACTTTACTAATTGCTTCTGCCATTGCTCTAGCTTCTACTGCTTTTACATATTCACCACGACTAAATGCTTTCATATCAAAGCCCATAGGTGCTTGTGCACTCCAAAGTCTTAGAGTATTTACAGCTTCACTATCATATCCTGTTACATTCATATCAAAAGGAAAAGCAATAATATCAGTAGCCCCAACGTGACGGACTTCCAATTTTCCATTATCCCAATTTTCTTCTACATGTCCACCAAATTTAACTGTAAAACTATCTTCATTTCTAGGATTAAACCAAACATCTCCATCTTTTAGCCAATTATCAGGCAATTCCATTTGCCAACCATCAACTATTCTTTGTTTGAAAATGCCGTAATCATAGCGAATACTAAAACCACTAGCGGCATATCCCAATGAGGTCAAACTATCCATATATGCAGCAGCTAGTCTACCTAGTCCGCCATTACCCAAACCTGCATCTGGTTCTATTTCCATTAATTTTTGTATATCAAAACCTAAATCTTTACAAACTTCTGTAGCCGTATCTAAAATTCCACCATTATAAAGGTGATTACGCAAAGAACGACCTAATAAAAATTCCATTGACATATAATAAACTTGTTTTCTACCTTCTTTTCTTACTTTTGCCTTAAATGCTGTTCTTTTTTGTGTATTTAGATTTTTAACCACAAAGCAAAGTGCACGATACATAGTATGCTCACTTGCATCTTCATATTTAACTCCAAAAGTTTGTGCTAATTCTTCTTTAACTAGTTTTTCAAACTGACTTTTAGTTATATTATCCATATTTATCTTCTTTATACCTCCATATAATCTACAAACATACAATACCTACTCCATAATAACCAAAATGAAGTAGGTATAATATATTTATACTAATGTTTCTTCGTTATTGTTTATATTATTTGTAAATTTTACTATTTTTATAACATACTTTTATAAAGTTCTATATATTCTTTAGCACTAGATTTCCAGCTATAGTCGCCACTCATAGCATTTATTACTATTTTATTCCATTGTTCTTTATTGTAATATAAGCCTACTGCCCTACGTATTGAATCAAGCATATCAAAAGCGTTATAGCTTTTGAAAGTAAAGCCTCTACCTGTTCCATCTTCAGGGTTATATGGTGGAACTGTGTCTTTTAGTCCGCCTGTTTCTCTAACAATAGGAATACTTCCATAACGCATAGCTATTATTTGCCCCAAACCACAAGGCTCAAATTTGCTTGGCATTAAGAACATATCGCTACCTGCATAAATTTTGCTTGCCATATCTTGGCTAAAGTTAATAACAACTGATAATTTATTGCAATATCTTTTTTGCATTTCTTGTAAAGCTGTTTCGTATTTCCAATCGCCAGTACCCAAAATAACCATTTGCAAATCCATATTAAGTATTTCTTCAATTACTTCCATAATTAAATCCAAACCTTTTTGATTTGTTAATCTAGTTACCATACCGATAAGCGGTTTATCTGCAACAGGTAAACTTACTAATTGTTGCAATCCGTTTTTATTATCTAATTTTTTTGCAAAATCATCTATACTGTAGTTTGCAAATAACGCTTTATCTCTTTTTGGGTCATACAAAGATGTGTCAATACCATTAACTATACCACTAATTTTATAACTTCTTTGCGATAAAATATCCTCAAGTCCATAAGCAAAATAAGGATGCATTATTTCTTGAGCATAAGTCTTTGATACAGTAGTTATTTTATTAGCCGCTTCTATGCCTGCTTTAAGCATATTTGCACAATTAGCATACTCTACAATATTACGATGACTTTCTGGAATACCATAAACATCACTAATACACAATTTATCCATCTTGCCTTGGAATTCCATATTATGCATTGTTAAAACTGTTTTTATTTTTTCATAACCTTTTATATCTCTATAAAATGCATCTAACATTACTGGTAATAAACCTGTTTGCCAATCATTACAATGGATTATATCTGGATAAAAGTCTAATAATGGCAATATATCTAGCACTGCCCTAGAGAAAAATGCAAATCTCTCTCCATCATCAAAATGACCATAAACTCCGAATCTATTATAATAATATTCATTGTCAATAAAATAAAATGTAACACCTTCTACAACACTAGTATATACACCTGCATATTGTTGACGCCATCCTAAAGTAACCACGTGACTTCCCAAAAATTTCATAGATTGACGGTAAGTATTGTCTATTGCATTATACAAAGGCATAATTACCCTAATATCTTGTTTTTGTTTTTTCAAAGCAATCGGTAAAGCTGAACTAACATCACCCAAACCTCCTGTACGTAAGAAAGGACCTGCTTCACTTGTTACAAATAATATTTTCATTTTTCCGCCTCCAACAATTCTTTTTGCCTAACATAATAGGCACGATTAGACTTTCTTACCCTTTACTATAACAATTGGATAAGTTATAAAGCCTGATATGTTTCTATCTGCACTTATTTCTACATCTTTATCAGTAATTGCATATTGCAAACTACTGTTTTCTCCTACTATACCTTTTTCCATAACGATAGAATTTTTAACTACCGCACCTTTTGCTATATGTACACTTCTAAATAAAATAGAATTTTCTACTACGCCATCTATTAAACAACCATCGGCAATTAATGAATTACTTACCTTTGCGTGTTCGCCATAAACGGTAGGCACACTATCTTTTACTTTTGTATATATCTTTCTATCTTCTTTTCCAAATAGTGATTTTCTTACATCATATTTAAGTAAATTCATACTCTCTTGATAATATGTCTTAACATCATCAACTATTGCTGCATATTCAGGAACATCGTATGCACAAACCTTACCTTCATTAACCAACTTAAATAGAATATCTTTTTCAAGGTCAACTAAACCTCTTGCGTAAGCTTTTTGCACCAAATTTATTAGAATATCCTTTTTTATAATATACATATTAAGACTAACGCTTTTTTCTTCAGTACCTGCATATTCTGTTTCATAAATATCAACTATTTTATCATCAGCATCTTTTTCTATTACTATTCTGCTAGAAGAAGTAGTCATACCTTTGTAACAAAGCATAGTAATAACTGCACCATTTTTGATATGTAAATCATAATATTTTTCTATATCAATATTTGCTGCTACATTACAATTGCTAATTAGTACATATTCTTCCTTACTCCAAAGTATGAATGATAAAATACTATAAATAGCTTCAATTTTTCCCTTGTAAACTTCTTTTGAAGAATTATATACAAATGGTGGGAAAACATATATTCCGCTATTTTTTCTATTTAAGTCCCAATCTCTACCTTGTCTAATGTGATCCATTAATGATTGATAATTTGATCTAGCAATAATTCCTACTTGTGTAATTCCTGAATTAACAATATTACTTAAAGTAAAATCTATCAATCTATATCTTCCACCGAAAGGCAAACTAGCTGTTGTACGATGTAAAGTAAGTTCGTTTAGTTTGCTTTCTTGCCCTGCCGCAAACAACACACTCATCATATTATTCATTGATTTTACCTCCTAACATTTCGCCTTCTTTTAGCACACTGTTTCTCTCTAATTTTATCTTTGGACCAACTACAGCAATTTGCCATTCTCCATTAATTGGTGCTTTTTGTGGAGCGCCAATAACACTATTTTCGCCCACTTCACAATCCCAACCAATAATAGCATGACTAATTCTTGCATTTGCACCAATCATTGTATTTGACATTATTATGCTGTCTTTTATCTCAGCACCTTTTTCTATAGTACTTCCGTGATAAATGATAGAATTAGTAACTTTACCATTTACATAACAACCCTCACTAATCATAGCGTGAACAACTTCTGCATCATCGCCGACAAATTGTGGTGGCTCTGCCATATTTCTAGAATAGATTTTCCATTTTTTATCATTTAAGTTTATACCACTATCAGCATTTAGGATATCCATATTGGCTTCCCAAAGACTGCTAATTGTACCTACATCTTTCCAATAAGAGTCAAACTCATAAGCATATAACTTTTGTTTGTCTTTAAGCATCATAGGAATAATGTTTTTACCAAAGTCATTGCTACTATTTTTGTTTTCTTCATCTTGAATTAGGTATTGTCTCAATTTACCCCAAGAAAAAATATAAATACCCATACTTGCCTTTGTCGATTTTGGTTTTTCAGGTTTTTCTTCAAATTCAAATATTTCGTTATTTCCACGAGTATTCATTATTCCAAATCGTGAAGCTTCTTCTATAGGCACATTACGAACAGCAATTGTACAATCTGCTTTATTTTCTTTATGTTTATCAAGCATCTTACTATAGTCCATTTTATAGATATGATCACCACTCAAAATTAATACATAGTCAGGGTCATAACTGTCAATAAAACTTATATTTTGATAAATAGCATTTGCTGTACCTTTATACCATTCACCCGTTTTGCCTCTTTGGTAAGGAGGTAATATAAAAGCACCACCATTTATTCTATCTAAATCCCATGGCTGTCCATTACCTATGTATTGGTTTAGTTCAAAAGGTTTGTATTGTGTTAATACACCAATAGTATCAATTCCACTATTTACGGTATTACTAATAGGGAAATCAATAATTCTATATTTTGCACCAAACGGAACAGCAGGCTTTGCTGTTTCTTCAGTTAAAGCACCCAAACGAGTGCCCTGTCCTCCAGCAAGCAACATTGCTACACATTCTTTCCTTCTACTTAACATTTTTTTTCTCCTTACATTTTTTTAGGAATAGTGCACTATTCCCAGGAATAATTATACTTAATGAATTCTTTTTACCATGCATTTCTTTTTCAATTGTATTATATACACGATTACTCACAACTTTTCCACCATAAATTACATTATCCGAATTAAGGATTTCTTCGTATGTCCCTTCTTCATCTACCCCAAATCCATAATCTTTTCTCTCTTCTTTAGAAAAATTCATAACACAAATAATTTTCTTATCGCTACTATCTTTTCTAGAAAATATTATTATATTTTGGTTATAATCATCAACAACAATCCAATTAAATCCCTCATTCGTGCTATCAAGTTCATAAAGTGGTTTGTTATCTTTATATAATATATTAAGGTCTTTTACAAAACCACGCAATGCTTGGTGGTTTGGATAATCCAATAACAACCAATCCAATTGCTTTTTATAATTCCATTCAACAAATTGCCCAAATTCAGTACCCATAAAGTTTAACTTTTTACCAGGGTGTGCAATTTGATAAGAAAGTACAGTTTTTAATCCCGCAAATTTATCTTCATAATTTCCGGGAATTTTACCTATCATACTACATTTTCCGTGAACAACTTCATCGTGACTAAATGGCAATATATAATTCTCTGAAAATGCGTATACAAGTCCAAAGGTAAGTTTATCATGACTACCCTTACGGAATAATGGATCAAGCTTGATATAATCTAAAGTATCATTCATCCAACCCATATTCCATTTGTAATTAAAACCAAGTCCGCCCATATCAGGTGGCATAGTTACCATAGGGAAAGCCGTGCTTTCTTCTGCTATCATAATAACATCAGGATGCTCTTTTAATATAGTTTTGTTTAAGCATTGTAAGAAATAAATAGCTTCCAAATTATATTCGCCGCCCATTTCATTAGGACGCCATTCTCCATCTTTACGGTCATAATTTAGATACAACATACTAGCTACTGCATCTAATCTCATTCCATCAATGTGATAATTTTCTATCCAAAAATTAACTGAACTCATTAAATAACTTCTTATTTGTGGTTTGTTATAATCAAAAACTCTTGTTCCCCAAGCTTTATGTTCTTGTTTGTAATTATCCGAATACTCGTATAGACAAGAACCATCAAATTCGTACAAACCAAATTCATCTTTAGGGAAATGGCTTACGACAAAGTCCATAAGAACTGAAATTCCATTTTCGTGACATTTATCCACAAAATACATAAAATCTTGTGGTGTACCAAATCTAGAAGTAGGTGCAAACAAACCTGTTGTTTGATACCCCCAACTACCCTCAAAAGGAAATTCTGTAATAGGCATAAGTTCAATATGTGTATATCCCATTTCTTTAACATATGGGATTAATGTATTAACTAAATCACGGTAAGAATATGAATTGCCATCTTCGTGTCTACGCCAACTGCCTAAATGTAATTCGTATATATTCATAGGCAAACTATAATGGTTTTGTTTAGCTCTTTTTTGCAAAAATTCGATATCATTCCACTCATAACCTGAAATATCGTATACTTTAGAAGCATTACCCGGTGCTGTCTCAGCGTGAGGTGCATAGGGGTCTGCTTTTAATCTAATCGCATCATCTGCTCCTTCTATAGAATATTTATAAATGTCAAATTTTCGTACGCCCTTAATATAACATTCCCATATACCGCATTGTGCTACTTTTTCCATTGGATTAATATTTCTATCCCATTCATTGAAATCTCCAACAACTGAAACACTTTTAGCCGATGGTGCCCATACACGGAAACGCCACATTTTTTTTCTATCTTTTACGCAATATTGAGGAAAAAATAATTGATATGCCTTAAAATTAGTTCCTTCATTAAATAAGTAAACAGGATAGTCAATACTGTTTTTTGCCATTTCTACTCCTTTTGCCCCAAAATAAATTTGAGTGAATTATCTTTTTTCATAAGTTTGTTTAATCCCATAATAAAATCTTCTTTATTGTAAGAATAACCAACTACTGCACTTCCACTTCCTGTCATACAAGACATAAACCCACAACTTAATAGTAACGCCTTGTTTTTTGCAATATTTTCATTAAGCAAACTACTTGCTTTCTCTAAAGCATTTACAAAAAATGCTTTTTTCTCAAATAATGCCTTCAAAAATTCGTCAACCGAATAATTATCACCACCTACTTCATCATACAAATCATAACTGGCTTTGGTACTAACGCCTTCATTTTCTAGCAATATTATTTTATATAATTTAGGTAATAACACTTTAGTGCATTTGTCACCCAAACCTTGAATTCGCACATCTCCACCTAAATACATACTAGGTACATCGCTACCTACTTGCAATAATAACTGAGGTGGCAAAACGTCCAAATCAAATAATTTTTGCATTCCCATAGCGACACCCGCCGCATCAGCACTACTTCCACCAAGCCCAGCACCTACAGGAATATTTTTTATTATTGATATAGAAACTCCACTTAAATTATAATTATTTTTTATAAGTGTTGCCATTTTGAAAGCTGTATCATTATTAGGACAAAAATCCTTATTGATATATTTTATTTCGACTATATTTTCGGTGTTTTTCTCTAGTCTTATAGTATCATATATATCAATTTGACTAATTATACTGTCAAGCAAATGTCTATTTTCATAAATACCATTTATATTTAATATCAAATTGACTTTCGCATATGCCTTAATTTCTATCATTAGAATACAACTCCTCAAGCTAATTATACAATATAACCAAGTCACAGGTCAACATATATTTGTTAAATTTTTTCTTATTTATGTTATATAAAAAATTAACACAACCAAGTTTAACCAAAATTTTACCATAAAGGTAGAATTTTGTCTTATTTTTTGGTTGTGTTATATTTTAAGCATAAAATTTAGAAAACATTATTAATCTAATATCGTTACGGTTCCGTCCTTTTCAATCTTTATTTGATTACCTGTTTTTACTGTTTGTAAAAATTCCTCTCCTAAATTATCGATTGCAATAACCTCGCTATCTTCCCAAATTCTTGCTAATACGATTCCACTTGCAGCCAAACTATCAATATGGTCAGCGAATAAAAATGCACTAGGATTTATCTTCATTGCACAAACTGTTTGAATAACCATTCCACCTGTTGTAGAACCAATAGTTATTGGTAAGCATAATGCTTTACCTGTAATATTTTGATTATAAATATCTGGATTGTTTTGGTCTGATGCAATAACTTTATCTGAATTAGTTAATGCACTTTTTTGAAAAGTTGCTAGTGTATTTACACCTTGTTTGCTAACAATCGCTTCTCCTTGCCATTCACCATCGGCAAGTACTCTACCTTTAAAAATTTTCATTTTATTTTACCTCCTTGCCCGACAATATTTGCAAAATATGATTGTCCTTATAGTATCTTGCTATAGAATAAGTTCTTAGTTTGTTACTATTAGTAATTATTGCTCTGTGCTTTGTAAGTGGATTATTTGTATACATAAGCGGACAAATACTACTAATATGAACACCCATTTTGATAAGCTTGTTATAGTTATCAATATTTTTTTCCTTAAACTTTTCTACTACTTCAGGTGCTGATGTTATTATGGTACGAACTGCTACTTTTTTACGACCACTTTCTTCAAGAGCATCACTTATTCTGCTTGTCCAATCATTCAATTGACTATATGTTAGGTGTGGACATCCAATAAAACAAATATTTGGTTTTGCGTCTTTGTTTTTCCACATAATTGGATAACTCTTATAAACTCTTTCTATTTCTGCATCATCAATTATATATTCCTGTACTTTATCCGCAAGCAAACTTTCTTTTAATTTTTTTGCTTCAGGTGTTAGGTTATCAATATGATAAAGTCCTACGGCTCCATTACTTGCAGTTGCTGCTCCAAAATCTTTTAGATAGGAAATAGCTATATCATCAAGCTCTGTTCCCAAATACTTATCCAAACCTACCACATACGGTACATCTTCAAGAACTTTCATTCCTATTGCACTACCTAAAATTTGAGCTTCAGGCAATTTCGTTGTTTTTATAATAACCTTCCATTTTGCTTTTCTACCTTCATCGGTAACCAAGCCAAAATAAGGAACATATCCTATTATACTGCCAAACAAATCCAACATACCGCTATTACGATTACATCTCGCACCAAGTACTGAATTTGCAAAAACTACGGCACTACTTTCTGCCCAAGACAAAATATCACCTTCTTTTGGTGTATTCCCTACTTCAGGCAAATAACAAGTACAAGTAAAAGCGTTTTCATCTTTTAATCCTACTTTTTTAAGTTGTTCTTCATAAAAGTCTTGTTTTGAATAAAGTATCTTATCAAAAACTAATTTTTCTAAAAAATTACATTTTACATTATCATAATCAACTGGTCTAGGGTCAACAGTAAATTTACCCTTTGTGGTAATTTTCGCATCAATAAGCGTTGTCATTGTTTTATATAAAGGTTTTAACAAACCAATACCAAAACTAGTAACTAAATGTCCTTCATTGTGTGTTATTGGCACTAGTTTTTCAGCACCAAACATATCACCAAACATAACTATTGTTGTCATTATTTTAGACATTACTTCGCCTTGACTACCTTGCAAAATCCCATCTTGCTCTTTATTTAATTTCATCTTTGGCTCATACATAAGAAAACCTCCTATTCATTTTTCTTATAAATACATCATATTGTACTTACAATTTTATATTAGCATAGCCTATAAGGCATTACAATACTTATTTTAAAAAATCTAATAAATATTATTATTTTTGCTAAATAGACATTATATTATAGTATTCATCAAATTCATCTTAATATAATGCTTAATATTAATAGTATAGTTAATATAAAAGTTTACACAATACAATTTACATTGTATAGGGTTACAATTGATATCGGACAAAAGTTAATAAAAAATATAGTAGGATAATCTCAAATGTGATATAGTTAATTTACAACAAAAAACTACACAGGAGAA
>JBAXZI010000024.1:0-24577 GCA_041670385.1 Clostridia bacterium
TGAATATTCAAAAATATCAATACCTTTATTCTTACACCAAACTCCTGCTTGTAAAGTGGTTTTGTTCCCATCTTCATAAAAACTAAGTGAATTACCAGCTACTCCAAATTTTATCATAAGATAATCTCCTTTTTTACTTGTTCGATGTCTTTATTAATTTGTTTTGAAAGTTGTTTTGATGAAGAAAACTTAAATATTCCTCTTATATAATTTTGCAAAAATATAATAATTTCTTTATTGTATATTTTTTTATCAAAATCTAAAATAAAGCTCTCAATATTACTATTTTCATCATTAAAAGTCGGGTGTGTACCTATATTTGTAATACCTCTATATTTTATCCCATCAACTTCAATTATTGATGAATAAACTCCAAATTTAGGCATAAATTTGTTGCTCGGAATATTAATATTTGCAGTAGGAAAGCCTATTTCTCGTCCAACTTTTCTATTAGTAACTACCTTACCTATTATAAAATAATCAAAACCAAGCAAATTATTAACTGTTTTTATTTCTCCATTTGCAAGCAAATTTCTAATATGTGTTGTGCTAACTTTTTCATTTTCAATAAATAATAAATCTATTATTTTAGTTTTTATATCTCTCTTTTTTAATAAAATTTGTAAAGAATTAGCATTACCTGTTGCGTTTTTACCAAAACGATAATCATTTCCAACTACTACACAATATGGATTAAATTTACATAAATATTCTACAAATTCCTCTTCAGATATGGATAAAAACTCTTTTGTGGTTTCAAAAACTTGCACATTTTCGCAACCAAATTTTTGTAAAATTTGTTTTCTTTCTTGTAATAAAAAAATACCTTTGTTATCCCCTCTCCCAAGTTTTTGATAAAGAGAATCATCAAAAGTACCTACTAGCAATTCACAATTGCTTGCTATAGCAATTTCTTTCGCTTTTTCTAAAAGATATTGATGTCCTTTATGGATAGCATCAAAATATCCTAATGCTAATACTGTTTTTTTAATCATTTTAATCCTTATTTATATTACAATAACCAAGTTTTAATAAATAATTTATTATTTATATCTTTATTACCTATACCTATAAGTTTGTCATCAAAAAAGACCTTAAAATCATTTTGTGGCAAATTTTCCAATAAAATAGGTACACCATTTAATAATTTTTTTTCAAAAGATTTGTCTACTACTACACTTTCCATTTTTGTAAGAATACTGTCCATAGGCATTATGATATCATCAAAATTGCAATTTTCTTCTATTACTGCAAGTTTAGTAGCATTGTCTATAGAAAATATTCCGCTTGCTAATCTAATTAGTTTGTTCATTACTGCCAAACTATCCAATTTACTTGCCATATCTCTAGCAATTGCCCTTACATAAGTGCCACCACTGCATTTTATTTTGAAAGAGAAACAAGTATCTGTTGTTTGTTCCAATAATTCAATACTATAAATTTGTATTTTTTTAGGATTTAACTCAAACTCTTGTCCATCTCTAGCTAATTTATATGCTCGTACTCCATTTATACTTTTTGCACTGTATTTAGGTGGCATTTGGTCAATTTCACCTATTAATAATGGAATAATTCCTAATATTTGCTCTTTTGTAGGTATATTCTTTGTAGTTTCCAAAGTTATACCTGTACTATCTAATGTATCTGTAATATAACCAAAGTCAAAACTTGCTTCATATATTTTAGTTTTATCTAAAGTATAATCAAAAAGCCTAGTTGCACGACCTAATGCAATAGGAAGTACGCCTTCGGCTAATGGGTCTAAAGTACCCAAATGTCCAACTTTTGTTATAATATTATTTTGCTTTAAGTGATATTTTAGAATACATAAAGCCTTGTTAGAAGTGATTAATGATGGTTTGTATAGATTCATAAAACCATTAATCATAATTCATCATCTCTCTAGTTACTTCCAAAACTTTATTATAAACATCTTCAAAATATCCATAAGCTCTGCACCCTGCTGCGTGAAAATGACCACCACCACCAAAACATTTTGCACAAGCTGCTGCACTTATTGTGTGTTTACTTCTAAAACTAATTTTATATTTTTTTTCTCCAACTTCAGCAATTGATGCGGCAAGTTCTACACTGGTAACATTAAGAATTTCATTAATTATTCCATCAGTATCGCCATCATAAGTTCCTGTTTCATCAAAATCTTTTTGTGTGAATATAATTATACCTAGTTTATCATCTTCATAAAATTTAGTTTCGTTAAGAACTCTATTTTTTAATCTATATACATTACTATCTATATCTTTTTTTACTATTCTAGTAATTTCCGCTAAATCAATATCATATTCCATTAATTTTGACATAACTAAAAATGTTTCAGAAGATGTTGATGAAAAGCTAAACCCGCCTGAATCAGTTATCATTCCTACACTAAGTAATGTTGCGATATTATCATCTATAAGATTTTTATCCCACATTTCCATAAGTTTATAAATAATTTGGGTTGTAGAGGCACTATTTTCCTCACGCAAATTTATATCCGCAAAATCTTCGTGCTCTTCGTGATGGTCTATTACTATACTTTTATTGCATTTTACAAATTGCCTAAATAATCTATCGCCCAATCTTCCATTATCGCCTATATCTACACCTAAACTTATATCGTACTTATTTAGTGGTTCATCTATATTATACATACCAGTATAAGGCATAAACCTTAATTTTTTAGGAACAACAGAATCCTTATCATCAGAAAAACAATGTACTGTTTTGCCCATCTTAAGTAAAAAACTATACATACTAAGACTACTTCCGACACTATCACCATCGGGGTTAATGTGCATATAAATACCTATAGAATTTGCATTAGATAAACAATCTATAATTTGTTTGTATATTGCTGTATCATTATTCATTTGTATCTTGTCTTTCCTTTTGTAAATCGTGTAATATTTTATTTATTTCAAAACTATGTTCTAATGTTTTATCAAGCGTAAATGTAAAATATGGTACCATTCTTATTTTTAATCTGTCAAAAAGTTGGTGTCTTATATATCCACTTGCTTGATTTAATGCTTCTATTACATCTTTAGCTTTTTCTTTGTCATATACGCTTATATATACTTTTGCAGTTTTTAAGTCTTTTGCGGTTTCTACTTGAGTTACCGTAACTAAAGATGTTATTCTTGGATCTTTAAGTTCAAATATAATGATATCGCTCAATTTGAGCATAATTTCACTATCAATCCTCTCCATCTTATTAGTGTTAGCCATTATTTCTTTTCCTCCACAATATAAGCTTGAATTATATCGCCTAGTTTTATGTCATTATACTTAACTAAACTGATACCACAATCAAATCCACTACGAACTTCTTTGACATCATCTTTAATTCTACGCAAACTTGCTAAAGTACTTTCAGTTATTACTATATTATCTCTAACTAGTCTAATTTGTGCATTTTTAGTAATTAATCCTGTTGTAACCATACAACCAGCAATTGTTCCTATGCTAGATACCTTAAATATTTGTCTAACTTCAGCCTCGCCAAGTTCTTTGGTTTCAAATACTGGAGCAAGAAGCCCCTTAATTGCTGCAGTTATATCATTAATTGCATCATAAATAACTCTATACAATTTTACTTCAATATTTTTTTGTTCTGCTAAAATTTTTGTTTTACTATCTGGACGAATATTAAACCCGACAATAATTGCATTAGTTGAATCAGCAAGCGATACATCACTTTCGTTTATTGCGCCAACTCCGCTATGAACAATATGCACCTTAACTTCTTCATTTGACAATTTCGCCATTGATTGCTTAACTGCCTCTTCTGTGCCTTGAACATCTGCTTTGATAATAAGATTAAGTTCCTTAAATTTACCTTCTTCGATTTTACTAAATAAATCTTCCAAAGATACTTTTTGGGATTTAACTCCTTTTTCTTTTTCAAAATTCTTTCTATCATCAATAACTTGTCTAGCTAATTTATCATCTTGCACTGTAAGAATAGAATCACCTGCATTAGGAACATCTTGTAAACCTAATATTGATACTGGGGTACTAGGAAGTGCTTCACTAACTAGCTTACCTTTATCATCAAACATTGCTCTTACTTTGCCCATTGCTGTACCAGCAACGATAATGTCTCCATTATGCAAAGTACCATTTTGTACTAAAACAGTAGCAACGGGACCTTTACCCTTATCTAATTTTGCTTCAATAATTACACCTTTAGCATTTCTATTTGGATTTGCTCTAAGTTCTTTAAGTTCTGCAACTAGAATAATATTTTGAAGAAGTTTGTCGATACCCTCGCCAGTTTTTGCACTAACAGGTATAGCAGGTACATCTCCGCCCCATTCTTCAACTAAAATATCGTTTTCTGATAATTGTTGAACAACTCTATCTTTATTTGCACCAGGTTTATCCATTTTATTAATAGCAACAATTATATCTACATTCTTAGCTGCTTTTGCGTGATGAATAGCCTCTATTGTTTGTGGCATAATTCCATCATCTGCTGCAACAACAATAACTACTATATCAGTTACATCAGCACCTCTTGCTCTCATTTCAGTAAAAGCTTCGTGTCCTGGAGTATCGATAAATGTAATTTGATTGCCTTCAGACATAACAGTATAAGCACCTATATGTTGAGTAATTCCACCTGCTTCGCCAGATGTAATATTCGATTTACGAATATAATCTAGTATAGAAGTCTTACCGTGATCTACGTGTCCCATAATAGTAACTATTGGTGGTCTTGATACTAAGTTAACATCATCTTCTTTATTTTCAATATGTTCTTCACTTAATTTTTCTTCATTAGTTTGTTCTAATTGCAATTCTAATGATATTCCAAATTCACTACTTATTAATTCTGCGTCATCAAATCCAATACTATCGTTAATAGTTTTTATTATTGATAGTTCAAACAATTTTTTAATTATTTGAGGACAAGATTTACCAATTTTTTCACTTAAAACTTTAATTGGAATAATTGGTGTATTAATAACTGCGTGGTCTGTTACCTTAATTACTGTCTTTTGTTGTGGTCCTTTTTTGTTTGATGCTTTTCTAGATCTTATTTTCATTATTTCTCCGCTGTCATCATATTCGTAACCATAATTTACAGAGATATAACCTTTCTTAAACATCGTTTTTTTAGACAATTTGCTTTTATCTTCAAATTTCTTTTTATCAACAGTAGGTTTCATTAATTTTTTAGCTGCTCTATTTTTTTCATCTATAGGAAGCGGAGCAGTTTTCATATCTACTGGTGTTGTATTTCTATTATTTGTACCGCTATTAGTATTTTGGTTATTCCTTGGATTGTTATAATTATTACGTTGGTTATTATTTGTATTTACATAAGGTTTTTTCTGATATTGATTATTTTCAGTTCTATTAAAATTTGTAACTACAATTTTAGGTTTTTCATTTGTTGTTATATTTTGCTTTTCACTATTAACAACTTCACTTACAGGAGATTTTACTTCTACAGTTTCTGTTTTAGTATCATCTTCCGCTGTATTTTCACTATTATTAACAAGTTCAGCTTGTATTGCTTCTTCACTTGTATCATTATTTTTAATTTCGTCATTAACTTCAATTTTGTCATTGACTTCTATTTCTTCAATTTCTTCTATTTCTTGAGGTTCTTTAGACGCAAAAAACTTGCTCTTTACTTCCGCATAAGCATTTCTCATTGCATTTATATAACTAGATATATCATTTATATTTGCTTTTAATGGTTTTAATATTGTTGTTTCTGCCTCATTAATTTTACCATTTAATTCTTTGCAAATATCAACATTATTTACATTATTATTAGCCTTTTCATTGTGACTCATATTCTAGTCTCCTTTACTTCATTTATTATAGCCTTTGCCAAATTCCTATCCATAATACCTAGTGCTTTACAATTCTTATTAGGAAATATTTCTTCCATATTTACATTTTCAACTTCAATTTTATATTGTGATAATTTATTTTGTAGTTTTGACAAACTATTTTCACTTATATTATCATCGATTAGCACAATGTACGGTTTTTTTCTGGATAGTATTATCATATCCACACCATATAAGATTTTGCCCGATTTAATAGCAAATCCTACATAGCTTTTAATTTTTGTATTGTTCATATTCTTCCCTCAAACGATTATATATATCGTCTGATATTTTGGTCTTAAAGGCTCTATTTAACAACTTTTTATCCAATAATCGATTTATACATATTGGGTCATTACAAACATACGCACCTCTTCCATTAGCTTTTAATGTGAAATCAAATTCATAATTTCCACTAACAGTTCGTACTATTCTAATAAGTTGTTTTTTGTCCACAATCTTTCTGCATACTATACACATTCTTTGTGGTTCGTATTTTGTTTGCATTAATTTATTCTTCGCTACCTTTTTCAATGTTATTTTCTACATCATTTTCTATATTATTTTCTATTTCGTCCATTTCATCATCTTCACTAGTAACATCACTTAAACTCTTTATATCAAGTTTGTAACCAGTAAGTCTTGATGCTAATTTAGCGTTCATACCACCTTTTCCAATAGCTAGTGATAATTTATCATCAGGAACAATAACTTGAGCCCTTTTAGCAGCTTCATCTACCTTAGTAGAAATAACTGTCTTAACTGGGTTTAGTGAGCTAGCAATAAATTCTGATATTTCATTTGAGAATAAAATTATATCAATTTTTTCTCCGCCTAATTCGCTAACTATAGAATTTACTCTCTCACCTTTTTGTCCGATACAAGAATAAAGTGCATCTAAATTAGGGTCTTCAGTGTAAACAGCCATTTTAGTTCTTGAACCGGCTTCTCTTACAATACTTTTTACCTTAACTAAATGAGAACGCATTTCTGGTACTTCAATTTCAAATAGTTTTTTAACAAATCCAGCACAACTTCTAGATACAACAACTTGTGTTCCTCTTGAAGTTTCTCTTAATCTCTTAACATAAACTTTTGTTTTTTCACCAATGCTATATTTTTCATTAGGCACTTGGTCATTAGGTGCCATAATTCCTTCCATTTGGAAGTTTGTAATTTCAAGATAAACAATACCATTGTCAATCCTTCTTATTACAGCACTTACAAGTTCGCCTTCTTTATCATTCATTTCGGTGGCAATTTGTGCTCTAACTGCTTCATTGATTCTTTGCATAATAACTTGCTTTGCAGTTTGTGCAGCAATTCTACTCAATGTTCTTGGTGTTATATCTTCGCCAATAACATCTCCAATTTCTGCGTCATCTTTTATATCTCTTGCTTCTTCAAGTGATAATTCGCCTACTTCATCAGGTTCTCCTTCAACTACTGTTTGATAAGCACAATACTCTATCTTACCTGCTTCTTCGTTTATTTTAGCAGATACAGTACGGGATTCACCCATCTCTTTTTTGTAAGCAGATGCCAAACCTGCCTCAATTGAATCAATTAACAATTTTTTGTTTAATTTCTTTTCTCTTTCTAGTGCATCAAGGGCTAGAAAAAATTCTTGATTAATCATTTTTTTTAATTGCCTCCTAATATATTTTATTTAAAGTTGATATATGGTCGAACAATAACAATATTGTTCTTATTATATTTTGTTTTTTTACATTTAGATATTATCGATATACTTTCTTCATCATAACTTACCATAATTCCGTGGTCAGATACTTTCTTATTTAATGGATTTTTGAATACTAATTCTACATCTGTATCCAAATTCCTTCGATAATCATCTTCATTTTTTATTTCCCTATCAAGTCCCATTGAAGAAATATTTAGATTATACATTTCTCCGCTAGTTACATCATTGTTTTCTAAAATATCATCAAGTGCGTGAGTAATATTTTCACAATCTTGCAAAGCTATTCCACCTTTTTTATAGACATATATAGTCAAATTATTTTCACCATATTGTTTTTTATATTCTATTTCTACGACTTCATAACCCATTTCTTCAATAATTGGTGTCAATAATTGGTTGGATTTGTCAATAACTTCGCTCATTTGTACCCCCCTACAAACAAAAATGGTCGATCTCTCGGCCACTATCAAGATGTTTTTATTATCCTTTAAGTGTTATTATAATAACACATAACATAAAAATATGCAAGTTATTTTTGTGTTTTCTTTGCTTTTATAATATTCATAAGTTTTACAAAAATTTTTGCAGTAGCTACTGTATCATTTATTGCCCTATGTGCACCTTCTAAAGACACATTTAATGTTTTTGCTAGTACCGCTAAAGACATTCTTGACTTACCAAAAACTTTATTTGCAAGCACCATCGAATCCATATATGCGTTGTCAAAATCATATCGTAATTTGAATGCGTGGTTAGTTAACATTGGTATATCAAAATTTATAGCATTGTGCCCAACTAGTATAGCACCACGACTAAATTTATAAAAATCAGGTAAGATTTCTTCTAATGTATGGCAATCTTCTACCATTTCATCAGTTATATGATTAACATTTGACGCTCCGATAGGTATCGGACATTCCGGATTAATTAAACATTCAAAGGTTTCCGTTATACGACCCTTAACGACTTTTACCGCTCCAATTTCAATAATTTTATCATTAGTAGTATCTAACCCTGTAGTTTCTAAGTCAAAAACCACATAAGTTTTGTCTAATAAATCTTGACACATTACATTAGAAATACCAAATAAATCTTCTTGCATCGTATCTTGATAATCTTGCGGAAAAATTGTTATATACTCTTCATTTTCTGTATAAAAATTGTTTTTTATATCAATAGAATTATAGGCAATTGTACACTTAGCTATACAGTTTGCCATTAGTACTGATTTATTATCAAAAGTGTCCCATTTATAATTGCCCGATATAACTAATACATTTCCATCGATAAATACTTCTTTATCGAAATAGAAATCCACATCATCTCCGCCTTTATTTGCATAACTTTTATGTTTTTTATGAGCATTTACCGCAAAACACTTAACTTTTATAGCACTTGTTGTATCATTTAAGGTAAAACTAAATAAATGTTTTTTTAATTTAGGAATTTCACGAATATTGACATTAGAGACAACACCACAAACTGTTAATTGCGGATTTTCATTTTTCAAAATATCAACAATGTATCTTGGTTTATTAAAAATGTCACCAACAAATTTTTTATCTATTTCTATATCAATAGTCCGAATTGCGGAATTTTCATTATGTTTTATTGCTTGTTGTATTATTTCTTCTTTATTTGGGATAGGCTTCAAAGTAATTATAGATTCTTCCATAAAACAAGTGTCTAAATATTCCATTACTTTATTTTTCAAATTACTACTAATAAAATAATCACATAAAAATTGTTCAGCAATAATGTTTATATCTATTGTTTCGTTATTTATATTTACTTCAATTTCCGATTCTAACACATTTTCATATATAGTCGGTGCAATCTCAAAAATTATTTTATTTACTTCTCTTTTTACATAATCAGAGTCAGTTATTGTTTTGATATATTCAATTTTATAATCGACATCTGGTGGTAAAATTTCTCTAGTAATTTCATTAACTTTTTGCTTTAAATGTACATTTAATAATTGGTCATATTTTAAAGCATTTACCAAAAAAACAATAGAAAATTTAGTAGGTTTAATTTGTTTTACGCATTTAAGCTTAAAAATTTGTTCCTCACTATGTAATTTTTTATTAATTTCTTCAATAAATGGCACATCGTTCATTATTTTGTATATTCCTCAACTAAAGACATTAGTTCATCTAGTATTTTATCGTTTTTAACTTGTTTTATTTGTTTTCCTTTGGCAAAAATTGTACTTATTTCTTTGCCACCGGCAACACCAAAATCTGCATCTCTACTTTCTCCAATACCATTTACAACACAGCCCATTACGGCTACCTTTAACGGAAAAGTTATATTACTTGTTCTTTTTTCCAATTCGGTAGCTATATCGTTAACCGCAATATTAGTTCTTGCACAAGTTGGACAAGCAATTACATTAACAAAATTTTTGTCTACTCCTGCGCAACGCAAAATTTTCTTAGCAGTATATATTTCTTGCACAGGGTCGCCTGCCAAACTTACTCGTATTGTATCACCAATATTATCATTTAACAAACTGCCTATAGCTATAGCGGATTTCATAATCCCCATATTTATTGTACCGGCTTCGGTAAGTCCAATGTGCATAGGATAATCACATAGTTTATTTAATTCTCTATACGCCCTAATTGTTTGGCTTACATCAGAAGTTTTTACTGCAAGAATTAATTTATCATATCCTATATCTTCTATAATCTTAGCGGTATCATATGCAATATTGGCTAAATCTTTTGCTGTAGGATTAGTTTGTTTTACTGCACCTCTATTTACGCCGACTCTAATTGGCACATTATATTGTTTAGCTAATAAAACAACTTCCCGAACACCTTCTTTTGTCATATTTGTAGGATTAATTCTTATTTTATCAATACCATTTTCAATAGCAAGTAAAGCAGGTTTATGCCCAAAATGACAATCGCCAATAATAGGAATACCTAAATTAGTAAATTCTTTAATTGCTTTAGCACTCTCATCATCAGGTACTGACACTCTCACTAAATCCGCTCCCGCATTTTTTAGTGCAAGTATTTGATTTTTTGTACTTTCTATATCATAGGTACAAGTATTTGTCATACTTTGAATGGTAATATCGCCATTTCCTATTGGTAAATCTCTTACATAAATTATTTTTTTCAATTGATAAAATGCAATACATCAGCAAAAATTGCAAACCCAAATAGCAATAAGAATCCTACTGTGTGTATTGTCGCCTCCACTTTTCTATTAACTGGTCTACCAATTATCCACTCGATAGTTGTAAAAACTATTCTAGAACCATCTAAAGCAGGTAAAGGTAATAAGTTCATTACTGCAAGGTTAGCACTAATAATACAAACTACATTCAATAGCGTACCTAATCCTTGTCTTGTTGCCTCGCTCATTGTAGAAATTACGGTAATTGGACCACCTGCCGATTCAGAAAAGCTCAAAGCCCCTGTAAATAGCTGTCCAAACAACCATAAAATTTTATATACTAAATAAAAGCAATAAACAATAGCTCTACCAAAAGCACGGAAGAAATTAAGTTTTGCATAGCTTAATCCTACCGAAAAGCCATAGGCATATTTTGATATTTTATTACCCTCTTCATCAAGTAATAAATCGCCATCGTCATTTCTTTCATAAATTGTACTTCTATTAATATCAACATTCATTACTTTGCCATCACGCAATATTTTTAGAGTACCTTCATCGCCCAAAACATTTAAAGCACGGCTAATATCATCTTGCATAAGAATATTTACGATATTTCCATCAACTTCTAAAATCACATCGCCTTCTTGCAAAATACTATTTCTAGCTAAATCACTTTCTACTGCGACAAAAGAAACGGTAGGCAATAATTGACCATAAAAGGTAAAAACCAAAGCAATTAATATGATTGCACTTAAAAAATTAAATAATGCACCCGAAAACAACACTATTATTCTTTTCCAAGGTGCTTGTTTGTTGAATGCACCCTCGCTTTGCTCTTTTCCTGCCTCTTCACTGGTATCTTCACCTTCGAATTGACAAAATCCGCCTAGTGGAAATGGTCTAATAGAAAATATTTCACCGGTTTTCTTACTTGTATGCTTGAAAATTCGTGGTCCAAAACCTACACCAAATTCTATTATTTTGAAACCTAACAATTTCCCTGCTAAATAATGTCCAAATTCGTGAATTACAACCATTGACATTAAACATAGCAAAGCAATTAGGATATACCCTACCATTTGCATTACACTAGCAAATGTCGCACCTAGTAAAAATAACATTTATTTACCTCCGATTTTTGATATACTATTTAAAGTATATTCTCTTACCCTTTGCTCCATACAAAAAATATCTTCAATTGTATCAGCTTTTTTTGTACAAAAATGGTCAAGAGCACTTTTTATTATATTAGAAATATCATAAAAACCTATTTTTTCTTGCATAAATGCAGTAACTAATACTTCATCCGCAGTGGTAAAAATAGTACCTTCAACATCCCCTTTTAATGCAACTTCTTTAGCTATTCCAAAACAAGGAAATTTCTCTTCATCAATTTCTGAAAAATGCAAAGTTCCTATTTTTGCTAAATCCAATGTAGGTACACTACTTTCTATTCTTTCAGGATAGCTTAAAGCATATTGAATAGGAATAGTCATATCAGGATTGGAAAGTCCGGCTATCATACTATTATCTTTAAGCTCTATAAGTGAATGAATTATGCTTTCATCGTGCCTAATTACTCTTATATTGTCACAGCCAAACAGATATTTTGCTTCAATAATTTCCATACCTTTGTTTACTAAAGTTGCACAATCTATAGTAACTTTTTTACCCATAACCCAAGTAGGGTGTTTAAGTGCATCTTTAGCCGTAACTTTTGCCAATTCTTCCATTTTCAAATTGCGGAAAGCTCCGCCCGATGCGGTAAGAACTATACTTTTTAAGTAGTTAAAATTCCCTTGCAAACATTGAAATATTGTACTATGTTCAGAATCAAGAGGTAATATTTTTTTGTTATTTTTATCTCTTAACTGACATATAAAACTGCCCGCACACACAAAACTTTCTTTATTTGCTGTAGCTAATGTTGCTTTAGAATTAAGAACTGCCAAAGTAGGCTTTAATCCAGCAAGTCCCACTATTCCATTAACTACTATATCGCTATCATTATATAAAGTACTATCTTCTAAAATATTTTCAACAAATGGCACTTTTTTGCCATAAGCATACATATATTTTGCACCAACACATATTGCTATGCTTGGTTTGAATTTTTCTATTAGGATTTTTAGTGCTTCTATTGAAGTATTATTTACAATTAATGACACACAAAATTGTTCTCTATGTTTTTCAATTATATTTAATGTAGTAGTACCTATACTTCCAGTTGCACCCAAAACCGCTATTCTTTTCATATCTTACCCTATTATATTAATAACAAACATAATGAAAGTTACACAAATTATGGTAAACATTATGCTATCAATTCTGTCCATTGCTCCACCGTGAGAACCGAGTATCCAGCCATAATCTTTGATACCAACTTCTCTTTTAATACGACTAGCTGCCAAATCACCTATTTCACTAAATATTGCAATTACAAATCCGATTACTGCATAAATTAGAATGGTTTGTCCAACATTTCCATTTACTAAAGAACCAAAAGTGAACATTATATTAGATGGAAAATGCCACATTTCAAAAATTAAATAAACCAAAACTCCGCCTATTGCCCCACCAAACAAACCGCCAATACAGCCTGCATAAGTTTTCTTTGGACTGATTTTTGGAAATATTTTTTTCTTTCCTATACTTGCACCAACAAAATATGCTGTTGCATCGCTAAAAGTAGATATTCCGATTGCTAATACGCATGGTATTATTCCATAAAATTTACCTAGTGCAAATACCAAACCTAATATAGCTATTGGATAAAATATAATAAGCACATTTGTAGTAAAATCTTCAAACATTTTTTTATCATCAAATACAAATTCTATAAATGCTATAAATATTGCTAGCACGATAGTTAGTAAAATACCGGTATAACCATAGAAATAAGTCATTGGATATATAATAACTACTGCTATTATTAAAGAAATTATGCTGATATTATAACCATTTTTATCTTTAATTTTAGTTTTTGCTCTTTTTGTGGCAGAATACATTTCATAAGTTGCCAAAATGCAAAATACAAGTACTGCAATATCAAAAACAGTTTGTGAAAATGATGTAAGCCATAATATTAAAAATAAAGCACCACCCATTACAATACCGGTTACGGTTCTTTTAACCATTTAATCCTCCAAAATTACGTGTAATTATATTATATTTATTAATTATTTCATTAATCTGTTTTATGTCAAAATCAGGCCAAAAAGTATCTAAAAAAAACAATTCGGAATAGATAGTTTGAATTGGCATAAAATTTGATAACCTATGTTGCCCGCCATATCTAATAACTATATCAGGATTAGGCAAACCTACTGTGTATAAAGAATTGTTTAATTCTTCTACTGTTATTGGTGTGTTTTCTTGTAAAAAATCTTTTTTCTTTATGATAATATCTAATGCGTTGCAAACTTCCTTATCTCCACCATATCCAATAGCAAGTACAACTTTCATACCTTTGTTGTTTAGCGTTGCAGAATTTGTTTCAACTATTATTTTTGCTAATTGTGTCGGTAATTCTCGTACATCACCAATAATTCTTATTTGTAAATTTAATTTTTGTGCTAACGGAAGTATTTCATTTTGCAAAAAGTAAGCAATAATACCAAGAATATTGCCTACTTCTTCTAAATTTCTTTTTGCATTGTCCGTGCTAAACGCATAAAATGAGACACATTCAATAGATAGGTTGTTTAGTTCGGTAATTGCCCTAACTAATGCCCTTGCACCTTTTTCGTGTCCAGCTTTACGAGGTAATCCTCTTTCTTGCGCCCAACGACCGTTGCCATCCATTATTAAAGCTATGTGTCGCATAATTTTTTTTATTGACCGACTATACTGTCAATATTTCTTTTTCCTTTTCTTTTGCTATTTTTTCTATTTCGCTTATTTTTTCATTAATTATTTTATCTACATCGATTTCATAATTTTTACGCATATCTTCTGTGATAATTTTTTTCTTCTCAAGTGATTTTATTTCATTCATTGCATCACGACGAATATTGCGGATAGCAATTTTTGAACTTTCCTCATAACCTCTTGCTTCTTTAGCAAGTGTTTGTCTTCTTTCTTGTGTTGGGTCAGGGAAAATTAATCTAATAACTTTACCATCATTGTTTGGAGTAAGTCCAATATTTGCATCAATAATTGCCTTTTCTACCTTTTTAAGTATTGACAAATCCCAAACATTAATAACTAAAATTCTTGCCTCAGGCACACTAATATTAGCCACTTGATTTAATGGTGTTTCTGCTCCGTAATAATCAATTACTACTTCATCAAGTATATGCAAATTTGCTCTGCCTACTCTCATTCTTGTCAATACATCTTTATAGGATAATAAACTTTTATCTGTTTTTTCATTTAGTTCATCAAATAATAACTCTACTTCCATAATATCATATGCCATAATATTTTACCTCTTAATTATTTTAATATTATAAATATACCATATACTAAGAATATTTTCAACAATAATATAAAAAAAATAGTTGCTAATCTATATAGCAACTATTATATTTTACAAAACTATTTTTATTTATTTTTTTTAACCAATAATTGTTCCTATTTTTTCGCCTTTCACTGCTCTTACTATACTATTTTCATCATCTAACCCGAATGCAATAATAGGTATACTATTTTCCATACACAAACTTACTGCTGTAGTATCCATAGCACTAAGTCCTTGTTTAATAAAATCAATATAGCTTATTTTGTCGTATTTTTTAGCGTCAGGATTAATTTTCGGGTCACTCTCATATATTCCATCTACATTTTTTGCTAGTAACAAAACGTCTGCTTGAATTTCAGCCGCACGCAAAGCAGCACCAGTATCTGTAGAAAAATATGGATTACCTGTTCCACAAGCAAAAATTACTACTCTACCTTTTTCCAAATGTCTAAGTGCCTTGCCCAAAATGTAAGGTTCTGCAACTCTTTCTATAGTTAGTGCAGTTTGAACACGAGTTTCTACACCTCTTTTTTCAAGGGCATCTCTTAATGCTAATGCGTTAATGATTGTAGCGAGCATACCCATATGGTCAGCTGTTGTGCGTTCCATTTCTGTGCCTTGTCTACCTCTCCAAAAATTGCCACCGCCTACTACGACACCAACTTGTACTCCCATATTAACAACTTCAGCAATTTGGTTTATTACTTTGTCTATTTTTTCTTCATTTAGTCCAAATCCTTGTTTTCCTGCTAAAGCTTCTCCGCTTATTTTAATTAAGGCTCTTTTAAACATATTCCCTCCATTATTTATATAAATATTAAATTCTATAAAAAAGGCACTAAATTAATAGTGCCTATTTTTTATCAAATTAATTGATTAATTATTACCTTGCATTTTTGCAACTTGTTCATTAATTTCATCAGCGAAATTGTCTACTTTCTTTTGCAATCCTTCGCCCATTTCATATCTAACGAATCTTCTAATAGAAATTTTTTCGCCGATAGAACTTATTGTATCAGTAAGTAATTGATTAATAGTTTTAGAACCATCTTTAACAAAATCTTGTTCTAATAAACAAACTTCTTTGTAATATTTAACAATTTTGCCTTCAATCATTTTATTGATTATAGCTTCTGGTTTTGGTTTGTCTTCATTTAGAGCTTGAGCTTTCATAATTTCTTTTTCTTTCTCAACTTCTTCTTGAGGTACTTCATCTTTATTAATATAAGTTGGTTTTGCTGCTGCAATTTGTAATGCTACATCGTGTACAAATGCTTTGAAAGAATCGCCTCTAGCAACGAAATCAGTTTCACAATTGACTTCTACCATTACACCAATTTTACCACCCATATGGATATATGTTTCAACAACACCTTCACTAGCTATTCTACTAGCTTTCTTTGCTGCTTTTGCAATTCCTCTTTCTCTCAAAATTTCAATTGCTTTTTCCATATCGCCATCGGCTTCAACTAATGCTTTTTTGCAGTCCATCATACCTACATTAGTACGATCTCTTAATTCTTTTACTTCTTGAGCTGTAAATGCTGCCATTTTATATCCTCCTAAATTAAATCCGAAAACTATTCAGCTTCAGCAACTAAATCTTCTTCAGTTTTTGCTTCAACTACTGGTGCCTCATCTTTACTATAACCTTCTTTAGCTTCGATAACTGCATCTGCAATCATACCAGCAATAAGTTTTATAGCTCTTATAGCATCATCATTACCAGGAATAACATAATCAACATCATCAGGGTCACAACATGTATCAACCAAACCAACGACAGGAATTCCAAGTTTACGAGCTTCCTTAACTGCCAAATGTTCTACATTTAAGTCAATTACAAAAATCGCACCAGGCAAATCTCTCATATTTTTGATACCACCTAGATTTAACTCTAGAGTGTCACGCAATTTTTTCAATTTGATAACTTCTTTTTTTGGAAGTAAATCAAATTCTCCAATAGCTTCCATTTGGTTAAGCTTATTAAGTCTATCAATTCTTGTACGGATTGTAGCAAAATTAGTTAATGTACCGCCCAACCATCTTTGGTTGATATAATACATTCCACATCTTTCTGCTTCTTGTTGAATAGCTTCTTTAGCTTGTTTTTTCTTACCAACAAATAAAATACTCTTTCCACTTGCAGCAACTGTACGGATAAAAGCATAAGCTTCATCAATAGCTACTACAGTTTGCTCTAAATTAATGATATGTACATCATTACGAGCATCGAAGATATACCTCGCCATTTTAGGGTTCCATTTCTTGGTTTGGTGTCCAAAATGCACACCAGCTTCTAATAATTGTTTCATTGAAATCACTGACATAGTAAAAAATCCTCCTTGTTTTGATTCCCCCAAAACCTTTTACAGAAAGGGACAACTTGTCATTTCGTGACAAAGCAAACAATCCTTTCATTAGTTTTGGTTCGTAATTTCATATTGATATTATCATGTTTATAGCTTTTTAGCAAGTATTTTATACAAATTTTTCTTAAATATTTTTTGTATAATATAATATATTAAAAAACTTATTCTTTAACTGCGTTGTTTAGTTCTTGAACTAATTCCTCAATCAAATTTTCATCTTCTATAGGTAAGAATACTTCATTACCATCTTCATCTTCAGTCATCTCATATATAATAACTTCATCTTCTTCAAAATCATCATCTAATTCTTTAGGTTGAAGATATATATACCATCTACCTTTATAATCTAGTTCTGCTATATTATAAAAATTTTGTTTTACTCCATCATCAAATGTTAGAGTAATTATTTCATCATCTTCTTCTTGCAAAATTTCATCTTTGTTTTCTTCCATTTTTATATTCTCCTTAATGTATTCTATCTAAATAGCTTTGCAATATAATTGTCGCTGCTACTTTGTCAATAACTTTTTTACGATTTTCACGCCTAACACCCGAATTAATAAGCATTTTTTCAGCACTTACAGTCGACCATCTTTCATCTTGATATGCTATTTTAATATCAGTAAATTGTGCTAATTTATCAGCAAATTCACGAGTTTTTACTACTCTAGGTCCTTCAGTACTATCCATATTAAGCGGTAGACCTAGAACAAATGTATCACAAGCCGAATCCTTCGCTAACTTTGCAAAAAATTGCATATCCACATCTATATCTTTTGTTCTTGTGTAAGTTTGATAACCACTAGCAATTATTCCCATAGGGTCTGATGTAGCTATACCTATTCTCACATCTCCAACATCTAAAGCAATTTTTCTCAAATTATAACCTCCAGTTACTTAATGTTTCCATAGTATCATTATTTTATTCCAAAGTCCACATATTATTAAACGATTGTGAACTTAAAAATAAATAACTAAACTTCTAGATTATCATAGTAAATATTGGCATTTTTAATTAATTTGCGGTAACTGACTATAGCAAATATGGAAGTAACCAATCCACCACCGCCAAACATAATTAAGTAACTTAATCCATTAGTAAAGTTAATACTCGATACTACAACACCTAAAACAATAAATATTATACCCAACATAAATCCTATTAATGCAGGTTTTATAGCTCTACGATTATTTTTAGTTAGTTCATTAATATTTTTGTAATTAAAATTAGGATTTTTAATATCATTATAAAGTCCATAACAAGAACCACCGATACCGCCAATTACTAATACAATAAAACATAATATTCCGACCAAAATGCCATTTTCATTAACTAAAATTCCTAATGTAATTGAAGCTGAAAGAGCAACTAAAATATTAAGGATATTAGCAACAATAATTTTAGGTAATAAAATATCTTTTGCCGAAATTGGCAAGGTTTTTAGTAAATATATGTTTTTCCCTTCTAAGGATACACCAATTAAACTTAGTATATTAGAACTAGAAATAAATATAAAACCGATATTTAATATCATACCTACATTCATCATACTTGTTCCTTCCATACTTTTACCAAAAATTACACCAAGCACTGGCAACATAACAATACTCATAAGTGGACTTACTAATAATGAAGGCACTCCTAATATTTGTTTTAATTCTTTTTTTACAAAGCTTGCAACAAATTTATTTGATTTATAACTAATTTTTGTCTTTTTACTTTCTAATTTTTGTCCGCTTTCAAGGGCAAGAACCATTCCTTTGCGGTAAAAAACAGAACTTATTAGCATTGTTACTACAAGTAATCCTAACAAACCAACTATGTGTGCAAAGAAAAACCCAACTATATGTTTACCAAGCATTGCATTAATAATCAAATAATTAAAAATTGTTGCTTTTTTTAGACCCATCAATACACTTATCATAGATGCAGGCATAAACAAATTATCTTGTTCATCTACTGTAGAACCCATTTGCGTCATTAACGATATAAAGCCTATATATATTCCTACACTAAATGCAACTAGCAAAAATACACCAAAGAATGTGGCTAACGAACGTTTCTTTACTAAAGTAACAATATACATTATTGGAAAACTTAATAAAGTAATAATAAGTAGCGGAAATATAGGTATAAAAAATACATTAATAGTACCAATTATAAAGAATTCAGCACCAATATCATATCCTATTATTTTTGCATATACTCCACTTGCAATAACAAATGGCAAATAAATAAAGCCTGCTATTAGTAATTGCGACAAATACGAGGTCGTAAATTTTGCCAAAAATATCGATTTTGATGAAATAGGCAAGGTAGCAAGCAATAAATTGTCTTTTGAAAAATAAAAGTTATTAATAACAATCAAACTTCCAAAAAATATTACAATAAGCTGTGCCATTGCCATAAACATAAATATAAGTTCTTCAAATACACCAGAATTTATACTACCTTCAGTTAACATTATTGAATAAAAACTAATATAAGCAAGTAAAAATAATAATGCAATAACTCCAAAAAAGCCACCTACTAATTTTTTTACTTTGCTATCTACGATAGGTTTATCAATATTGATTTGTCTTTTTCTCTTTCCGAAAAACTTACTTAGTCCATTTTTCCAATTATCTTTCCAAATAACTCTAAGTAATTTCGATGCGTTTTTTATAGTATCCATAATTAACTCAATTCTTCATTTTGTGTTAGGTTTAAGAATAAATCTTCCAAAGAAGAATCTTCTCTTTGTTTTTTAATATCTTCTATGCTTCCAATAGCTAAAAGTCTGCCTTTATTTATTATACCTATTTTAGTACATACTTTTTCTACTACTTCCAATACGTGTGAAGAAAAGAAAACTACCTTTCCTTGTGCAGCGTGTTCTTTCATTAATTGCTTTAACGCAAAACTTGATTTTGGGTCAAGTCCTGTCATAGGTTCATCAAGAATCCAAACATCTGGTTGATGAACAAGGGCAGCAATAATACTGATTTTTTGTTTCATTCCGTGAGAATAAGACGATATTTTTTGTCCTAACTTGTCATTCATTTCAAATATAGTTGCATAATTATCTATTCTTTCTTTTCTATCTGTATCACCTACATTAAATACATCAGCAATAAAGTTTATATACTCCATTCCTGTAAGTGTATCATAAAGTATATGCTCATCAGCTACATAACCAATTTTCATTTTAGCTGCTATAGGTTCTCTTTTAAGGTCATTTCCACAAATAGATATACTACCGTCTGAATAAGGTAAAATACCAGTTAGGCATTTTATAGTCGTACTTTTTCCAGCACCATTTGGTCCTAAAAAGCCGAATATCTCGCCTTTTTCTACTGTAAATGATAAATCATCAACAGCTTTTATTTCGCTATTAGAATAGCTTTTTGTTAAATTTCTAATTTCTATCAATGTTAATTTTTTCTCCATATCTCATTATAATTTTTTTCATCACCATTTTTTGTAGGAACATAAAATTGCATTCCTTTTAAGTCATCTGGTAAATATTGTTGTTCTACATATCCTCCAAAATTATGAGGATATTTATAACCTACTATTTTTTCAGTTTTGTAATTTGTGTCTCTTAAGTGGTTAGGTACTGTATTATGCCCTTCTTTAGCATATTGGTCAGCATTATGTAATGCAACCACAACGCTATTTGATTTAGGCGCTTTACATACATAAATAATTGCCTCAACAAGAGGTATTCGAGCTTCAGGTATGCCTATTTTTTCAAGTGCATACATAGCATTAGTAGCTACATTTAAAGCGTTTACATCGGCAAGTCCTACATCTTCAGCCGAATGAACTACTAATCTTCTAGCAATAAGCATAGGGTCACAACCGGCATTTATTAATCTTAAAGCATAAAATATTGCTGCATCAGCATTGCTTCCACGCAAACTTTTACAAAAAGCACTTATCATATCATAATAATCGCTTTCATCTACGCTTAGTACTGGTGTTTGTGAAGATTGCTTAATAATTTCTTCAGTTATATGAATTTTACCACTATTTTGTGGCGGTGTAGTAAGAATTGCTAATTCCAAACTATTTAATGCAACTCGCATATCACCATTCGCTATATAACATAAATGATTCAAAACTTTATCATCAATTTCCAAATCATAATTTCCAAAACCTTTTTCTTTATCACTAATTGCTCTATTTAATACTTGTAATATATCATTATTGTTATGTGGCTTAAATTCAAAAATTCTACATCTGGAAACTATCGCCTTTGTCATATTTTTGTAAGGATTTTCGGTAGTACTACCAATAAAAATAATTTCTCCCTTTTCTATAGCCGAAAGCATACAATCCGACTGTGCCTTACTCCACCTATGACACTCATCTAAAAGTAGATAAGTTTTTGTACCAAAAAAGGAAAGGTTTTGTTGTGCCTTTTCGATAATTTTTTTTGCATCTGCTACACCACTAGATACAGCATTTAGATATTCATAATTAGAATTTGTAGTTTTTGCTATAATATTAGCCAATGTAGTTTTGCCAACTCCAGGTGGACCATAAAAAATGCAACTACCTAATCTATCCGCTTTAATCGCTCTGCGTAGCAAAGAATTAGCACCAACAATATGTTCTTGCCCGATAAAATCATCTAGTGAAGTTGCCCTCATTTTTTCCGCCAATGGAGAGTTTTTCTCTCTATTATTTTCAAATAAATCCATAGCCTAATATTACTATTATTTCAATTAATAGTCAACCAAATTAATAACTGTTTTGTTATCTACAATGCGAATTATATTTTTACCAAAACAATAATTTCACTATTCTTTTTATCCTGTAATTCAATGGTAAAATCTAATTTTTCCTCGCCATCTTGAATAACCTTATCCGTAACGCCTTGTTTGAATAATATTTTATAAGTCGATTGATTATAGGTGTAATTTATAGTGCTATCTAACAATTTTTTTGGTAATTTAGGGGTAATCACAAGTTTATTGCCTCTAAAATTTAATCCATAAAAGAATTCAAACACTAATTTATAAGCCCAGCTAGCACTTCCTGTATACCAACTCCAGCCCATTCTCCCCAAATTATCCAAATTGCTATACACATCACCGCTAAATACATAAGGTTCGCCTTTATAAATGGTGTTTTTAAGCTTATCCGAACATTTTTCTATAGGATTTATCATACAAAATAAATCAAACGCTTCTTCTTGCCTATTCATCATTGTTAAAGCAATTAAATACCACATAGCAGCATGCGTATACTGTCCACCATTTTCACGAATACCTTTTGGATAAGTTGAAATATACCCTAAATATTCATTTTTATCTAGAGGTGGCATAAGCAATTTTATAATACCTAAATTTCTGTCTATTAACATTTTTGCTGTATTTAATACTTGATTGCCTCTATCATTGTCCGCAACTCCGCTTATAACACCAAAAGCCTGTACAAGTAAATCTATTTGGAAACTTTCTCTACTTGCCCCACCTAACCACCTGCCGTCATCACTAAATAGGCGTAAATATCTATCTTTAGCAAAAGCATATTTATTAATATTTTCTTTCAAATCTTCCGCTATTTTTAGTAAATCAACTTTAGTCGATTCTGGACAATATTTAACAAATTTATTGATAACTAAATAACATAGCATACTTACAAATACACTTTCACCACGACCTAAACTACCTACAAAATCCATACCATCGTTCCAATCACCGCTTCCCATCGCAAGTAAATTGTGTTCACCGTATTTAAGCACATTCTTTATTGCACGCAAACTATGTTGAAAAACACTTTCTGTAAATTGCGTATAAGGCGGGTTTTCAAACCTACTCATCTCATTAGGAGATAGCGGGTCACTGTCTAAATACGGGTATTGCTGTTCTAAAAATGCAAAATCATTACTATAGTCCAAATATTCACATAAAGCATAAGGTAAAAATAGCTTATCATCACTAATTCTTGTACGCAAACCTAATTTTGGCGAATGCCACCAATGCATTACATCACCTTGTGGATACTGATGCTTAATTGACTCAATTATTTGATTTTTCAATAATTCACTTCTAGTAAAAAAAGATAAGCAATCTTGCAATTGGTCACGAAAACCAGTAGCCCCACTAACTTGATAATATCCCAATTTGCCTATAATCCTACTTGCTAGTACTTGATAAGGTAAAATGTTAACAATCAAATTAAATGCTTTTTCTTTGGATACTAGCTCTAAATTATTAGGATTTTCCCAACTTTTAAGCGTAATTTCTTTTTGAATTGCTATATTATTACTATTTAACGACAACAAAAGCATTAAGTCATTAGATGATACTACCATAATTTTTTCTCTTAATTTTTTTGTGCAATATTCAAAACTCGGATAGAGTGTTTCTTCCGAAAAAGACAATCTAGTAACATCATCGCATATAAATTTTAGATATAATGTTTTACCATTTCGCAAATTCTTGACTGTAACAATGTCATTTTCTTGATTAAATGTTATAAATTCGGGCTTATAACACCAATCTAAACAAGGATAAAAAGTATAAAACAACTGTTTCAAATTTTGCTTATAACTCTTTATTTCAAGTTCTATAACTCTGGCTTTACCATCTAAAATAACATATAAATCACAGATATAATTGTCGCCCTTGTATTGGTTTTTGTAACGAATAAGACCTTTATTAATAATGCAAGTAGAAGCATTACTATTTTTTAGGGTAGAATTAGTAAGAAGATATCCTTCATCTACTTTTACTGCAAGCATTTCATTAACTTTATCTTGACAATAATCGTTATCAAATTTTATACACTTGTTTTCTCTGGAATTTTCAAAATAATAATACCCACCACCATTTTCAGTAGCCACCATTCCTCCGAAATTGCCCGCTATTACATTACTATAAGGTAATAAAGTAGGAAATTCATTAATAACATAATTTTTACGCTTAATATCAAAATATCCATTACCTGACTTATATATATTGTTGCTTTCCTCCTCTATTTCTTCAGTAATTTCTGTATTATTAACTGACAATTCAACAGAATCAACGACTAATTTATCTTCTATTTCAATAA
>JBAXZI010000025.1:0-24067 GCA_041670385.1 Clostridia bacterium
AATAAAAAAATCTTTTTAACAAAAAAATAATGCCCACAATATTACTATTGCGAGCATTATCCCCCTATCATAAAATTTCTCGATTTAGCTAACTTTTCCTAAGTCTAGTTTGTATCGTTCCCCATTAGATAATAAGATTTGCATAATATTATTATTGTATTTAATATCAATTACATCATCTATTTCCATAATAATAACCTCTCCAATGCTAACCAATAAATCTTTCATTTCAATACTTTCCTCCAATTACATATTTATAAGACTATAATAGTATATAACTCAAAAAATTCATAGGCTATATATGTCTTTGTCTGTCTAGATTTGTCGAATAATAGATTTCATCATAGTATAGTTTATTTTTTTGCTACTTAATATAAAAAAACGGACATAAATGTCCGTTTTTTTAATTTTTGTACTTTTTTTTAACAACAATGTTATTTGATGTCACTTGAAATTATATTAAGTGTTACTACTGCTAAATATCCTGTATAACATTTAACTTCTATTTCATAATTCCCTAATTCTCTAATATTTTCTTTTATTTTTACATTTCTTTTATCAATTTCAAAACCTTTAGCTTTCAAAGCATCAGCAACATCTTGATTTGTTACGCTACCATAAAGTTTGCCATTTCCACATCTTACAGGTACATCTATAGAAGATTTATTAATTGCATTATATAATTCTAGTGCTTCAGCTTTTTCTTCAGCTTTTTTCTTAGCCTCATTGGCTAAATTTTGTTTTCTATTGTTAATAACTTCTGCATTAGCTACTATTGCTTTTTTCTTAGGCAATAAGAAATTACGTGCAAATCCGTCATTTACTTCAACTATGTCACCTTTTTTACCGTGTGGTTTTACATCAACTAATAAAACTACTTTCATTTCTATAATCCTCCTAAATACTTTGGCTACATTGTACCATTAAGGAATTGTAGTGTCAAACCATTATACAATCTCAGAAAATTAAAAAGACTTGCATTAAAAAATAATGCAAGTCTTTAATTTTAATATAACTTTGAAATTAATTATTTAACTTCTACTTCAGCGCCAGCTTCTTTTAATTTAGCAGCTAGTTCTTCAGCAGCTTCTTTAGCGATTCCTTCTTTAATTGCTTTTGGAGCGCCATCAACCATAGCTTTTGCATCAGCAATTCCTAGGCCAGTTACTTCTCTTACGATTTTGATAACTGCAAGTTTCTTAGCACCTGCTACTTTTAAGATTACATCAAATTCTGTCTTTTCTTCTACAGCTTCAACTGCTGCTGCTGGAGCAGCACCTGCTGACATTGGAGCAGCTGCGCTTACACCAAATTCTACTTCTAGTGCCTTAACTAATTCATTTAGTTCTAACACTGTCATTCCTTTAACTTCTTCAATCATTTTAACGATATCTGCCATTTTTATATTCTCCTTTTATTCTAATATTATAAATAATTTTTTTGCGACTTAGCAACATTTGCTAAATCATTTGTAATAGTATTAAGCTTCTTTTTTCTCTGCAATTGAGTTAAGCACTCTTGCATAACTTGCAATTGGAGCTTGTAACATACCAAGTAATTGGCTTATTAGTACTTCCTTGCTTGGTAATGTAGCTAAAACTTTGACACCTTCTTCATCTAAATAACTGCCATCGACAAAACCACATTTTAATTTAAGCTTTTTGAATTTCTTAGCTTTAGCAACTGCTATTCTAGCTGGTGCAGCAATGTCTCCAGTGCCTATAGCGATAGCTGTTGTTCCGTTAAGTGCATCATCGAATTGGTTATAACCTAATTCATTAAGTGCAATCTTTAGAAGACGATTTTTATATACATGATATAAAACGTTTTCTTGACGATATTCTTTACGCAACTCAGTATCTTCAGCAACAGTAATACCTTTGTAATCTATCAAAATGAAAGACATAACTCCATTTAGTTTCTCTTTAATTTCAATAACTTTTCCTACTTTAGCATCTCTTAATGTTGACAATTTAATTACCTCCTATTTTATTTTATAAAGAAAACTCCACTCTCAAAGACTGAAAGTGGAGTATAATTAACATTAAATTTGTATTTAAGCTAAATATTATCTCTTTCTATGCGAGCCACTAAATAAATTTAGTATTTAAGCGTTAAGCAACTTGCAGTCTATGAAATTGAAAATTATTTTATTTACTGCCATTTTATATCAAACAACAGTAAATGTCAAGCGTATTTACTACGCTTTGTAACCTATTTTGATACCAGGTCCCATTGTACTAGCAATTGAAAGACTTCTAATATAAGTACCTTTTGAAGCTGATGGCTTTGCCTTAATAATAGCTTCCATTAGAGTAGTGAAGTTGTCTTTTAATTTTTCTTCTCCAAAACTTGCTTTTCCAATTGGGCAGTGAATAATTGAAGTTTTATCAACTCTATATTCTACTTTACCTGCTTTAATATCCTTTATAGCTTTAGCTACATCCATAGTAACAGTTCCTGCTTTAGGAGTAGGCATCAAACCTTTTGGTCCAAGTATTTTACCTAGTCTACCAACTTGTCCCATCATATCAGGAGTTGCTACGCAGACATCAAAATCAAACCAACCGCCTTGAATCTTTTGAACTATTTCTTCAGCACCAACGATATCAGCACCAGCTGCAGTAGCTTCATCAGCTTTTACGCCCTTAGTAATAACTAAAACTTTCAAAGTTTTACCAGTACCATGTGGCAATACAACTACGCCTCTAACTTGTTGGTCAGCATGTCTAGGATCAACACCTAGTTTGCAATGTAATTCGATAGTTTCATCAAACTTAGCTTTCGCTGTTTCTACTACCAATTTGATAGCCTCTGTTTGATCATATTGTTGTGATTTTACAATAGACTTTAAAGAGTCTGAATATTTCTTTCCGTGTTTCATTTTAATTCCCTCCTTAATTAGTCTACTACTGTAATGCCCATACTACGAGCAGTACCAGCGATCATACTAACTGCTGATTCTAAACTAGCAGCATTAAGATCATTCATCTTAGTGTTAGCTATTTCTTCAAGTTGTGCTCTAGTAATTTTTGCTACCTTGTTACGATTAGGAATAGCACTTCCTGACGCAATACCACAAGCTTTCTTTATAAGAACTGGAGCGGGTGGAGTTTTCATTACATAAGTGAATGAACGGTCAGCATAGATTGTCATAATAATTGGAATTATCATTCCTATTTGACTTTCTGTCTTTGCGTTAAAATCCTTAGTGAACATTGGTATAGCAATACCGAATGGCCCTAATGTGCTACCTACAGGTGGTCCCGGTGTTGCCTTGCCTGCTGGTAATTGTAGCTTTACTACTGCTGTTATTTTTTTTGCCATAGTCTAATTACCTCCTTTGACTACTTGGTACAAACGAATAAACATAAAATTTATTTATTCTCCCATTTATACAAGCAACTACCCACAAAATATTTTTGCGGGTAATTTATTGTTATTTATTTATTTTTTCGATTTGGTTAAATTCCAATTCTATTGGTGTTTGTCTACCAAACATTTGGACAATAACCTTAACCTTTTGTTTTTCTATACTAACTTCATCAACGACGCCTAAGAAAGTTTCTAGTGCACCGCTAATTACTCTAACATCATCACCAATTTGAATTTCGAAGTCGTCTGCATTTATTTTTTCTAGACCCATTCTCTTGATTTCATCAATTGTTAGTGCTTGTGCCTTTCCTTGAGGACCAACAAAACCTGTTACTCCACTAGTATTCTTAACCATATACCATAATTGATCGGTATAAATCATTTTAATAAAAACATATCCAGGGAATTTCTTTCTTTCTATTACCTTTCTTTTACCATTTCTTTCAACGATATCTTCTTCCACAGGAACAGAAACCTCGAAAATAAATTCTTCAAGATTATTGCTTTCTACCATACGATACAAGCTATCTCTAACTTTCGCTTCGTACCCAGAATAAACATGAAGAATATACCATTTCACATTTTCACTTATTTCAGCCATTTTTTCTCCTCCTTACTTTATGCTGCTGCTTGTAGCAACAATTTTAGCAATTCGGTAAAACCTAAATCCATAGCAGTAATAACTATGCCGAAAAATAATACCACAACAAGAACATTTCCTGTTTGTGCTAAAACACCACCGTTAGATTTAGTCTTTTTCATTGGTGCCCATTCAACTTTCTTCAACTCACTTATTATGTCTCTGAAAAATTTTCCAAAGTCTTTGTGCTTTTTAGCACTTGACTTTTTACCAATAGGTTTTTTGCTACCTTTTTTTTCTTCAACAGGAGTTGTATCAATTTCGGGCATATCCAACTTCGGATTGTTCTTTGCCATTATTAGCCTCCGTGACTATTTTGTTTCTTTATGAAGAGTTTCTTTCTTGCAAAATTTGCAATACTTCATCAATTCCAACCTTTCGGGTGTGTTCTTTTTATTCTTCATTTTGTCATAGTTGCGTTGTTTGCATTCAGTGCAAGCAAGAGTTACTTTTACACGCATTTTAGACACCTCCAAAAAAAATTACACCTACATTAGGTGCTAGTTAAATATACCATAAGCACCCGTAGTTGTCAACATATTTTACTTGCTAATTATTTTTTTTCTTCTTCCATAAACTTTATAATATCAGCAATTGTTTTTATTTGTCTTATTTGGTCATCGGTAAAAGTCATTCCGTAATCACTTTCCATAACCATAAGTAATTGAACTAAATCCAAGCTATCTGCATTTAGGTCTTCCACTAAATTGCTTTCCATTTTAATTTGGTCTTCTTCAATTCCTAGTTGTTCTGCTAGTGCAGATTTAATCTTTTCAAACATAATTATTTCTCCTTTATTTACCATTTTTATATAACAAAGCGAGGTTTATTAAAATTCTATTTGCCCCGCTTATTATTAATTAATTATAATCAACAATTATCAATAACTTATTGATGTGCATAAACCCTTTTGCTGGATTCAAAATCTAATACTACGGCACCTCTTTTTGCAAAGAAAGGTAGAATAAATAATAGAAAATAAGTTCCGCAAATAACATACATACCTATTCCTGGTTCCATAGTAAATTGTAGCAAAGTTGCACTCATAAGTTGGAATACCAAACAAGCTACTGATAATATAAAGCCAATAAATGCGAATAAACTAAAACATCTTGGTGATTTTCTTTTACCTAGTTTTGCCAAATATTTAATAACTAATACTACAGCAAATAATAACAATAGTGCAAATATGATTGGGAATGCCCAAACTACTATTTTTGTAAGCACATCTGCTGAATTCGCATAAGGTCCAAATACATTAGAATAATAATGTGTATCAAAAGTACCTACTCCAAATTTTTGCAAATAACTAAGAATAGCATCTATTCCTGTTATATTGGTTGTCCCACCTACTACTAAACAAGATAAAAGTGACAAAACTACTCCAGCTACAGAACCTATCATTACTAGCAAAACACTAAGGAAAGAATATGGTTTTGCCTTATAAACAGGGTCATTAGCATTACCCATAGGAATATCAGGTTGATAATTCGGGTTATACTGAACTAGTGGTTGGTTTTGTGATGCGTAAGGCACAAGTGCAATTGGTTGCACAATAGCCGGCATTTGTATCTGTGCAGACGGGGTTGGTATTGCATTATATTGGTTGGCTACAATTGGTCCATAATTTGGAGCAGATTGTCCTACACAATAATAAGCACCATCAGGTCCTATTGTCGGTTGATTCATTTCACCACCCACTGTAAAAGGTAATGAAGACGCATCAACAGGCACCCAAGTTCCTTCTTGTCCATTTGGTGTGGACATTGGCATACCATTGTTTACTCTTTGATAATTGTTGTTGTTATCCATTTATTTTCTCCTAAAACAATATATATTTTTAGTATCTTTTATTGTCATCGATAGGTACAATTATTGGTTGTACTTGAGGTGAAGCCATACTTGGAGCGGGTATTGGCACTGGCGCACTATGTGGTAAAAGACCATAAAAAACTTCAGCTTGATATACTCTACCATATTGGTCCGTACACATATATGCAGGTAATTCCATTTTATTATTTATTCCATAACCAGAATTTACCATTCTTGTACCATTTGGAATAGGAACAGCAATAGGTGATGCTGGAGCAACCGGATACGGGTTATAAACAGAATTATAAGATTCTGCGGTAACAGGGTATATCGGCTGTTCAAAAGAATTATTATTCTTCTTTTTTCTTCTTGACATAATTTCTCCTAATATTTTCAATTATTAATATATTAACATACACTTTACTTTTTAGCAAAGCAAATATTTTAATTTTTTATCTCTTCTTGCCCGCAAGTGCAAATATCGCAACTAACAAACTACATCCTGCAACTATATATCCACCAATGGCAATACTCTTATCTAAAAATGCCAATACGCCAAAACCTAATATACATAAAGCCATTAATATAGCTATTACTTTACTAAAAGCACCTGTACCTTTATTCATACTAAACAAACTACCTAATGTCAATATAGCAAGCAATGCTGCTCCAGCTGTTAGTAAAATAATTGGTAACTTGTCCATAAAGCCTAGTCCGGATATGGCAGTTATACCTTTAACAATTTCAAATCCTGACAAAGTTCCTTGTATGTATAAAAAGTTTTTGAATGTAATAAATTTTCCCAATACTAATATAGCTATAGTAATTAAGCCAAATAGGAAAGTTAATAATTTCATTGCATTAAACTTTTTAGTCTTAACACATTTTTCATCAATGTCATAATTGTCACTGTCATAGTTATCGCCGTCATAGCTGTTATAATCGTAGCTATTATCTGAATCTGCATATTGTTCTACTGCTTGGTCTTGAGAACTATAAGCCACTATAGCGATAGGTTGAATGATAGGTTGCAACTGTATTGGCCCTCTTGCAGGAGCCGAAATTGGAAATGGTCTTTGCATAATTGGTCTTGAAACATATGGCCTTATTACGTTAGAACCGTTTGTCATACCCATTTGTGGCCTTTTATCTAAAATATTAATTTTTTTGTTTTTAGACATTTATATTTCTCCTTTTTTTATTTTCTTTTTTTACCAATTAAAGTAAATAGGCATGCTAACAAGCAAACGCCTAATACAATATACCCCCCCATTGCTATACTTTTATCCCTAAATGTAATTATTCCAAAAGCAATTATAAATAAAGTCATTAATACTGCTATTGTTTTACTAAATGCGCCTGTACCTCTATTCATACTTAATAAACTTATTAATGTTAATAGAACAAGCATTGCTGCACCTGCAGTAAGTAAAACTGTAGGTAACATATTCATAATATCTGCCATTGATATGGCGGTTATACCTTTAATAATTTCAAATCCTGACAAAGTTCCTTGTATATATAAAAAGTTTTTAAATGTAAAAAATTTACCCGCAACTAAAATGGCTATTGCTATTAAGCTGAATAAAAATGTAAATAATTTTAATGCATTAAATCCCTTTTTATTGTTAGTATTTGACTCTGTACTATAATTATCATAATTATCATATTCATCATAATTATTATTACCATTATTATTTGATTGATATTGTACAAGTGGTTCTTCCTCTGTATTATATGGAACAAACGCTATAGGTTGCACAATAGTACGAGCATATTCAACATTCCTTGGGTCATAATTATCAACAACTTGTGTTCTTACTCTCACTTGTTGTTGTCTAGGTTGCATTTGTGGCGCTGGATGTTGATTAAAAATGTATTGTGGTTGAGTTACCACATATTGAGGTTGTGCCGGTTGTACCGCTACATTAATTTGTGGTCTAGGTTGTTGCACTCTAACCTGAACCTGTGGCTGTTGGTAACTCGGTTGTTGGTAACTCGATTGTTGTCCCATAGGTTGGTAACTTGGTTGTTGTTGATAACTTTGTTGTCCCATAGGTTGATAACTTTGTTGTCCCATAGGTTGATAACTTTGTTGTTGTTGATAACTCAGTTGTTGTCCCATAGGTTGATTATATGTAGTAGGCATATTTGGTCTACTATTCATATTAGGCATTGGTGAACTATTTTGCAAAGGAATAGAATAATCGTATTGATTATCTATTTCGTTTCCCGAAACTTCCTGAGTTTCTGGTAGCCATAATGAATTCTTCGAATGTTTTCTTGGCATTTAGTCCTCCAATTTTTTATTTTTTATTTTTCGTTTTGCCACTAATGAAATAACAAACGAAATTAATGTTAAACCAATTATAATCCATAAACCAATAGCTATTTCAGTAATTAATATTTTGTCAATTAATAAAATAACTACAATCAATGCTGCTAAAACAAAACGCAAAGCATTTAATATTTTTGTAAATACTCCTGTACCTTCCCCGACTATTCTAAATGCTCCAATTAAAATTAGAACAACGCTTATCAGTGCTATAAGTGCTATAGATGAAGCAACAATTGCCACATAAATAGTAAAATTTGGATTTGAATTAACAAGACAATCTACAAAATCATATACTAATTTGTATCCAGTAAAACCTTCAATTCCGTTTACTAATATAAATAATGAAGGAACACTATCTATTTTAACCCAATTCCCGATAACCAACATAGCCAATATTAAAAAACCAAATAAAATAGAAAATAACGAATTGCCATTTACTTTTTTGTGTGATTTTACTTTGACTGAATTATCATTTCTTTTATTACTCTCATCAATAGGATATTCCAAATTGGTTGAATGATAAATTTCACGACGCAATTCTGCTTCTACTTTCTTAACTTCAGAAGTGAAAGTTTCTAATGACCTATCACCATAGACCATAAATTCTATAGGGTCAGCAATATAAGGAACCTTATATTCTTGTGCTGGCTTTACAGGAACAAAATTTTCATTACTCATATCAATATCTTTTCTATTCATATCGTTGGACATTGTCACTCCTATTTGTTTTATTACTCATAATAACCATCATCATCATTGTTATTTGTTTTTTTACCAATATCAAATTTAACTGATTGTACTATTGTTTTTAATATTATTTTTTTATTTGCAGGCAAACTTATTGGTTTTGCCTTAGGCACAGGTGCAATTATTATTCTTCTATTACGTAATCCACCTTTATTACTCTCTTTATTTGCCATTTATAATATCTCCTAATTAGCTAAATTAAACATCGAATATATTATATGGTACTTTTTTCTTTATAAACATACTAAAAAACAATACAATTATTGGTAACCCTATTAATGCTAATAATCCATATCCGCCTACTAAACCGCTAGTACCGCCCTTAAAACATCCAATTATTATATTAACTATATTTGATATAACCATTTTAGAACCAATTTCTGTATTGTATACAAGCATAGCAAAAGCAGTAGCTACACCTCCTAATAACATAATAAAACCACCAAGTCCAAAACTCTTGTATATTCTTTTACCAAACATTCCAAAAAATGCCTTGAACATCATTATTATTACAATTATTATATACAATAATAATAAAATTGGGAAATAAGTAATTAATATAATATACATAGTATTATCCATTATTTCCGATTTTGCTATCATTTTATCATATAAAGGACTGTCTCCTAATTCTATACCTTTATCCATAAATTTACTAGACATATTTTTTATAAATCCATATACTGGGTCAAGCAAAGAATATTGAGTTACCACTTCGCCTGTTCCTGTAGAACTTTCTTCTGCATCTGCATTCGAAACCGCATCGCCTTCAGTTGTTGTCCCTTCAGTTGTTGTTCCTTCGGTTGTTGTTCCTTCGGTTGTTGTTCCTTCGGTTGTTGTTCCTTCGGTTGTTATTCCTTCGGTTGTTGTCACTGTTTCTGAACCAAGTTCTATGTATTTTTGTGGTATCTGCTCTATATTCAAATAACTTACTGCAAATAAAGCTACTGTAATAAGCAATATTAAAAACATAATAAAACAAATACCTTTTCTCATTACATAGAAATAATCTCTTTGTCTATTTGGTTTAATATCATCAGGCAATGCATATTGAGTATTATCCATACCACCATTTCTATTTATAGCATCTACCTTAACGCGATATTGATAATTTTCTATAGCTCTATTTTGTCTAGCTCTCAAGGTTGCATTTTCACGATTACGCAAAGCAGCTTGTTGTGGAGTTAATTTCCCCCTAGAACAAGATGCCCCAACATTCCTATTTTGATTAGGATTTGGGTTTGGTCTTCTATTATTATTCAAATTTGCTCTATTGTTGCTTGCCATGTTATAGTTTTCCTCATATATTGATATAAAATATATTTGTAGTAATTTTTATCTAAAGTTTTTTACTATCTAATTACATTGTTTCTTTAATTTTTTATAGCTTACACTACTTAATAGTAAAGTAATAATAGGAATAGCTAAATAACCGTATAATGCGTATCCTGCATTAAATTTAATACTTTTCATTGTAATAAAATCTACTAGTCCCTTAACTCCGACACCGCCAGAATACAAACCTGCAAATACCAATATTAAAGCTGATATAAACATTATCCAACTCATAAAGCCGAATTTGATTTTTTTGTAATAACCATTATTTGCTTTACCTGCTAATGCAACTATTGCTTTAATTATACCAATTAGAACACAAAGCATTATTAGTAAACAAGCTACTGGTACAGCATATACAGTAATCTTTGTAATTATTTCTGTATTTGTTGCCATAACAGCAAATGTTGTATCATAATAATTACTATCCATTTTTAGTCCAGGAACAAAATTCTTTATTGCTCCAATTATTGGGTCACAAATTCCTATAGTTGCTGTTTCTACTATATTTGCGTCACCTAATGTATAAGTAGATGCATATTTTTCTACTGTAGGAACCAATCCAAAAGAACTTACTACAGCCGAAGCTAACACAACAATAAGTAAAATAAGTATTAATGCCAAACTAAATGAATATTTTTTTACATATAATTTATTAACTTTTTCTACTTTATTTTTCTTTTTACCGCTTTTTTCTTCATTGTATGGTCTTGAAGCATATTGATTATTATTTTGTGGATTATTCCTTTGTTGGTTATTCATCTGTGGATTAATCCTTTGTTGGTTATTCATCTGTGGATTATTCCTATTTGGGTTTTCCAATAATCTATTAGCGTGTGAATTTACATATTGCTTATAATAAGGACTCGATAAATAATCAATGCTGGAAATAAAATCTATATCAGACATCTCGTCTACATTTGGTACCTTAATTTGGCTATTAAAATCTTTTTCTGCCATAATAATATATTACTCCTTATTTACTTTTTTTATTTTTCCTCAAATTTTTATTGTCCTGTTGTGGCTTAGGTGGTTGTTGATAATTTGCGGGGCAAACTACCATTCCATTAGCTTTTGTTACATCACGTGGGACAAACTTAAATACTTGATTTGGTCTTGTCTGATACAATGGTTGGTGAGGATTAACATAAGGAACTATAGTAAAAGGTTGAATTGCTCCACCACCACCATTATTAGGATAAGATGGATTTGTAGTAGGCATACCTGCTTGTTTAGATTGCAATTGTCTACGGAAATCTTCTCTTTCTTCCCTTATTTTATCTTCTGCTGCCTTTTCTGCTGCAATAATTTGTAAAACTGCTTTTCTTGCTGCATTTCTTTCAGCTTTATCTCTTTCCGATTCTAAAGTATCGTTAATAAACTTGTTTGCTATTTGTTTATTGGTTTCTATTTGTTCTCTAGCCGCTTCTTCAACGCCTGCTCTAGAAGCCACAATCTTTTGAGCTGCAACTTCCAATATCTTATTGCGTTCTTGATCAATAATATTATCAATTTTTTGATCTCTCAATTTTATAGCATTATCAGCTCTTTGTTCAGCATCTCTAATTCTATCATCGGTTGCTTTCTCATTAGCTACAATCCTTAATACAGCATCTCTCGCCGTAGTTTTTTTGATAAAATCAGCTTCTTGATCAATACGGACAGCTTCTTGGGCTTTAATAAATTGCTTTTCTTCTTCAACCCTGCTTTCTACCAATCTAATTAATTGTTGTTGTTGTACATTGCGTTGTTGATTAGCAACTTTTGCTTGTTCCTCAACATACTCTTGTTTGATTGTTTTGCTACTATTGATTTTTGCCATTGCATTGACATACTCATTACGTGGTCTTCTTTTACCACAACGAGTACATTTTGTAGCGCCAATCGGATTGACTTTACCACAATAATCACAAATATAAGAAAGCTGATCCAAATGTGACCCAGCACTTCTCTCTTTTTCAAATTCTTTGTTATCTAAATTCACGTTATTCTTTTCCGCCATTATCTTTCTCCTCGCAAAGAAGTCTTTTTGGGCATAGTTAGCCCAAGTATTGATATTAACATTATATAAGCAAAATGGTTTTTTTTCAATAGGTTTTTTGCAATTTCTTAAAATTTCCTTAAATTAGCCAATAATTGCACCTTTTAACAAAACACTTTCACTTATTATTTACTTTTATAACCATCTTTTAATGCTACAATTCGATAGAATTCGTAAGTTTCACCATCTTTTTTAGCCAATTTGTAATATGCATTACGCATAAATTGGAATTGTGTTCCTATTTTATAATTCGAAACATTAAATTCAGCTATTGCTCCATTCACTACTTCTAGTGAATTTGGATTAATTCTTTCATCAAATTGTTTTATTCCGTCCACTTCATCTATAAGCAAACTTTCATATTTATAAAGGGTAGATTTTATTCCTGTAGCAACATTTACCCAATGTAAAACGCCCTTTACTTTCACACTTGCATTTATATCGCCGCTTCTAGAATTTTCAATGATATTGCAATGAACTTCAATCACATTCCCATTCTCATCTTCTTTGTGACTTGCATATTCCACAATATAAGCACCCATTAATCTTACTTTACCGCCTACTACAAGTCTTTTGTATTTTGGTGGTGGGTTTGTGGAAAAATCACTTTGTTCGATATAAATTTCTTTTCCAAAACTCACTTCGTGAGTTCCTCTTTCTTTCATATTAGGGTTATTATCCATATCCCCATTTTCTATTTTGCCATCTTCCCAATTGTCGATTATCATTTTTAGAGGTTGTTCTACAACCATAGCTCTATCGGCAAATTGATTTAGATAATCTCTTACACAATGATCCAAAACTGCACTATCAACTTCGCTATTTGCTTTTGCCACGCCAACTTCTGCACAAAATTCCTTAATTGCTTCTGCTGGATATCCTCTTTTCCTCATTCCACTTATTGTGGGCATACGAGGGTCATCCCAACTTTCTACAACTTTAGTATCTACCAATTTTTTCAAATATCTCTTACTCATAATAGTATTTTTGATATTTAATCTAGCAAATTCATATTGATGAGGCGGATTGACAAAGTCACAATTCTCAGTTACCCAATCATAAAGTGGTCTATGGTCTTCAAATTCTAAAGTACAAATAGAATGTGTTATCCCTTGCATTGCATCACCTATAGGATGAGCAAAATCATACATTGGATAAATAAGCCATTTATCTCCTGTTTGATGATGATTAGCACGTAAAATACGATAAATAATTGGGTCTCTCATATTCATATTATTACTTGTCATATCTATTTTCGCACGCAAAACCTTATTCCCATCAGCAAACTTTCCATCTTTCATATCATAAAAAAGTTGCAAATTTTCTTCAACACTACGGTTGCGATACGGACTTTCTTTGCCTGCCTCTGTTAGCGTACCTCTCATCTCTTTAATTTGCTGAGCATCAAGGTCACAAACATACGCAAGACCTTTTTTTATAAGCAATATTGCATAATCATAGGTGGCATCAAAATAGTCACTTGCATAACCTTCACTGTCCCAGTCAAAGCCTAACCATTTGATATCTTCTTTTATGCTATCAACGTATTCTACATCTTCTTTTGTTGGATTTGTATCATCAAAACGCAAATGACATTTGCCATTATACTTTTGCTTAATTCCAAAATTAATACACAAGCTTTTTGCGTGTCCAATATGCAAATATCCGTTAGGTTCAGGGGGAAATCTAGTTACTATTTCCTTGTGTAGCCCATTTTCTAAATCTTTCTCTATAATAGCTTCAATAAAATTATCTGCCATATCTTAAATAAACTCCTCTACTTGTGACATCCGCTTGGGAACACAATAGTATTACTTTTTATTATCATAGTGCCTTTATCTGTATTAGCAAAACCCAATTGTTCAAAATATTTGCTAACATAACATATTTCTATATAATCTACCGAATCAATGAAATGGAATAATAAACTTCTTGTAAAAAAATCACCCATTTTCTTTTTCCGACAACTTTCTAATATCCCTATTTTTATAATTTGAGCGGTGTTGCCATTTACTTTTATATAAGCAAAACCTATTGGTTTGTCATCATCGTATAAAACAAATGCAATGTCACCTTCAAAATCTTTTTCGAATATTTTTAGTGATAAATCATTAATTATTTTTTTATCATTTGTAGGGCTAATCCTTAGCATTTTTGTTCTTAACTCCTAATAACTCATATTATTTAGCTATAAATAACAACAAAGGGGCAAATCCTCGCTCTTAGCAGAATTTACCCACATATATTTTTATTTTTTTGTAGGGAAACTGCTAGTTACTATTTTTTCTATTAGCGATTATCGTATCTAAATCAGCCAACTTATATAAACAGCCTTCCAATACTTCTTTATCATTCGGTTCTTCAAATTTATCTAAATTAACGAATATTAATTCAGCAATTTGCTCTAAATCTTCTCTTTCAGTTTTTACATCAGCTATTGCTTCATCTACAATGTCATAAAGCACAGCTAAATAACTTGCTTGTTCTTCTTTAGAGAGTGGTTCTGCAGTAGCAGCAACTTCTTCTTCTATTTGAGGTTGATTAACAACTTCATTTTGGGTTACTGGTACAACTTCTTCAATTTTTACTATTTTTTCTTCCGATTTAACTATTTTTTCTTCTATCGGTGCAACTGTCTTTTCTTCTATCAAAGCAACTTTGTTTTGTTCAATAACTTGAACTTTTGATTCTTCTTTAGGCAATTCTTTTATTTCTTCTTGTGCCTCGTTAACTTCTACTACTTCTTCTACCAAACTTTCTTTGTCAGATATTTTTTCTATAGGAGTTTTGGTAGCAGTAACTGCAAATTCATCAAGTTCTTTTTCTGTAGGGTCAATATAATCTTCTACTTTATTTTCTTCTAAATCAACATATTCAGCTTCATCTACCTTTGGAGTAGTAATAACTTCAACAATATCTTTGTTATTAAGTCTACTTGCAATAATTTCTTCTATATTTTTAGTAATATCTTCTAAATTATCACTTACAAACTCTTCTTCCTCTGAAGCACTAATAACTACTTTTTCGTCTAAATTATCTTGGAAACTTTTATAAACTAAAATCAAATGTTTTCTTTGTTTTCTATAAATTCCACCCAAAATAACATTAAAAATTATATAAAATAATATTGGGAAAACGACTGCACTAATAACTCCGCCTATAATTGTGAAATTGTCAACAAAATCCTTAAGTCCTAAGGTAGTTACATCTTCAGCACAGCAAATAACTGCAAAAAATGCTACTAAGGCAAATGCTAAAAAGCCAAATATACGAAAAAAAGTATGTCCTACTTTGTTATTCGCTTGATATGCGCTTTCATCAAGCACATTTTTTTCTTTCATATAGTCACTAGGATAACCAATTCGTTGCTCTAAGAACCTGCTCCAACCGCTATTTACTTCTTCAGGTAAAGACTTGAATTGCTGATTCAAAATATCTACATTATTTTCATCAATTCTTTCTTCACTAGCTATCATTTTACTAACAAGAAATACTTTTTTTGTTAGGGATTTCATTTTGCTACCGAGTGTTAACAGTAATGCAAACAAAAACAAAATTATTAAAATCACTGTACCCGCAAATGCTAATTGCAAAGCTGTGTTAGGCAAAAAACTAAGATTTTTTAGTAATTGGGAAACTTGGTTCGCCATATTTTCCATATGCTTTCAACTCCTTAAAAACGTATAATATAAATATTATAACATAATAATTTTAGTTTGCAACCATTTTTGAATAAAAATACTAAAAAAAGATTTATTATACTAGTAAATAGGCAGTTTTTGACTATATTTCTATCACTTCTCCTAGCAAAATATTGTAAATAATCTTCCGTTTTACTGGTATTTTCATAGTCATTTCTACTGCCTTTGCATATAAGTCTAATTGACTTTTATATTTGTTTTTTAAGTAGTTTGGGTTCCCGTTGCTTAACTTAAAGTCAACCAAAGTTGTATTTTCGTTCACTATCAATAAATCTATTACACCTTGAATAAGCACCTTATCTTCACCTAAAGTTTGTTCATTTGTATACATCATAAACGGTTGTTCTCTATATACTTTTGATATTTGTGCTAGCTTAATTATTTCACTTTGCATAACTTTACACATTAGGTCTATGTCTATCAATTTTAACATTTCATCATCAATTATTTGATTTTCTTTCATAAGGTTTAATTGCTTTTTAATATCATTTGCTGTAGTACAATTATAATCTATATATTGCATTACGGTATGATACGCAATCCCCAATAAAGGCGAGGTAGAAGTGTATATTTTTTTAGCTTGGTTATCATCGGCTATCAATTGGCTAACCGTATATTTTGCTGGTTGTGCTACTGAATTTATATGCGGATATTCCCATTGTAAACTATCTAAATTTATCGGTAAATCCACTTTCATTTCGCTTATTTGCTCTTGCTTACTGTCATAATTAATTTGACTTATATCTATTTCTTGCCAGTACTTACTGAAATTGGCATTTCTTTCTTTCGTGTACTCCAAAAAGCCCATAAATGAGTCAATTTTTTTCAATACTTTATCGCCCTTAGTTTCTTTACCAATAACAAAAAGATGATTTTTAGCCCTAGTTAGTGCAACATAAAGCAATCTGCCTAATTCTTGTTTATTTTTTATTTCTTTTTTTCTTTTGCTTGCAAAAGTAGCTATATTATCATTTGTCTTATATTCATCGCTAATAAAATCTAGAACACCTATACCCAAATCACGGTCAAAATATAATTTATCTGAATTATCAATATGTCCCAAACTACTAGCAGTCATAGGCAAAAATACAATAGGATATTCCAGACCCTTACTTTGATGAATAGTAGTTACAATAACCGCATTATTATCGAAAGTTAGGCTATCGCCTCTATACAAATTATCATAATAAAATAGGAAATCATCTAAATTATTATCATAATCACAACCGCTTAAATTTTCCAAAAATACGTTTATGTTTTCCACTACAGCTTTATCCTTAGTCATCAAATAACTATCATAACCGCCCATTGCCATTATATCAACTATCAAGCTACTAATTGGTTTATAAGCCGATTGAAAGCGGAAAGTCTTGATATCATCAACAACTTTATCTCGTTTTAACTGTATTTTATTTTCCCCTGTATATTGCAAAAATGCCTCAGCAAATCGTAATTTGCGATTGCTATTATGAATTTCCATCAATTCGCTATTATCAAAATCATACAATGGACTTAACAAAACATTGGCTAGTGGTATATCTTGATTTATATTGTTTAGCAGTCTTAGATAATCAATAAGCACTTCACGCTCGGGCAATATATCTCCACCGTTACACTTATGATTAACGGGAATACCATGTTGCTTAAGACAACTTACTACTTCATCTTCTTGATTGTGTGTACGCACCAAAATAGCAATATCGCTGTATTTTATAGGGCGAACTTCGTTATCCCTAAGACCTAATAGCTTTTTATTTGCCATTTCTATAATCTTGCCTGCTATAAATTCGCTTTCAATGTTAACTTTATTTTCTATAATTGCATCTTTAACACTATAAAACCCATTAGGTGCATCTTCTGTTTTTTCTTTATCAGCATCTTTTTGGTAGGTATATATTACACATTTTTCTAAATCATTTACTTTTCCGTAATCCACACCACCTTGCAATTCACTTTGATTTTTATAATCAATTCCGCAATATTTTTGTGTCATTATTTCATCGAAAATATTATTTACAAACGGTAATATCTCCTTATCCGACCGATAATTTTGCGTAAAATAAATATTACTTCCTATAGGCATACTTTCATAGATATGCATCCTGTCGATAAATATTTTAGGTTCTGCACCTCGAAATTGGTAAATAGCTTGTTTTGGGTCGCCTACAACTATTACATTATCTTCACTTGCGATAAGTCCCAACATTTTTTCTTGTGCATAATTGGTATCTTGATACTCATCTACAAAAATAAAATCAAAACTTTCTTTTATTTCCTTTCTGGCATTTTCATTTTCCAAAATTTTAAGCGAATAATAACCTAAATCATCAAAATCAACTGTATTATGTTTCTTTTTATAATCCATATAACTATTCCTTACTTTTATAGTTACTTCGAACATTTTATTTGCATCAGCATAGTTATTTTCGGAAGTTCCTAAATCAAGTATACTTTGTAAAGTTTCCTTTTGTCCTTTTATTAAATTATAATATTCGGTTATTTCTTTTCCTTTACTCTTAATCCTTGATAAATTAAGATAATTTAGTAAATTTATTTTATCTTCAAAACTATTGATATTTAATATTTTATCGCAAATTCCCAAATTCTTCATTGCATTTTCTAAGTCCTCGGCATAACTCAATTCATCAAAAACATAAATATATTCTCTTGTTATAGTAACTATTTCAATAGTATTTTCATCTATAAGCCCATTCATAAAATCCATACATCTTTTTGTATGAGTGCCATCTTCCATATTTTTTTGAAATAATTGTAAATCTTCAATATTGCCCAAAAATGAATTTAATCTCCTAATTCTATCCTTAAAATCGTCTAACTTTCGAGTTCGAGAAAAATGATTAGCAAGTTCCAAAAAATCTTGGTCATTCGCAGCTATGTAATCTTCTACTATCTCATCAATTGTTTGTTCCAAAATATTTGCACTTTGACTTTCATCAAGCATTTCGCTTGACGGGTCCGTCTTGATTATTGCAAAATATTTTTTATATAGTTCATAACAAAAGCTATGAATTGTACTTATATTGCTAAATGGTAAATTATTAAGTTGATTCAATAAAACTGTAGAATTTGCATCATTAAGGCGTACCTTTCTATAAATTTCACCGATAAGTCTTTCCTTCATTTCATTAGCTGCTGCTTTAGTAAATGTCATAATAAGTATTCTACGAATATCAACACCCTTAGAAATAATATCCATTATTTTTTGAATAACTGTAGAAGTTTTACCGCTACCAGCAGAGGCACTAACCAACATATTGCCTTGCGTTGTCAAAACCTTTATTTGCTCATTATTTAGGTTATTACTCATCTATTTTTTGTTTCCCCTCAAAATCTTCTATCTTTTTAGCAGAAATTTTATTTCTTTGTTGCACATTTCCACACATATTTATGTAACTACAATATTTACATTTATCAAAATAAGGCTTTTTCTCAAAAAAACCTTCCATTATTTCACTAATTGCTATCTCTACAATTTTTTCTACATACCTAGTTATTATGTCAAAATTTTCAGTAGTAAGCTTATTTTTTTGTGGCGTAAAAGAAATATTACCATTTTTTCTCTTGCTTAGCTTAAAATTAATAATAGGACTTTCATAAGTACCTTCAAAATCTGCTACATTATTATCCAATTCTGCCCAAGTGTCAAAATCATCAAGTACTTGTCCTTTCATACTATAATTACTGTTTTCTTTGGCATAATTGCTTTTTATAGGCAAATAGCAAACTCCTGCGGGTTTTTTCCCTTCGTCTAAAAATGGTTTTAGGTATAAAAATAATTGAATTTTGCTACCATTATAAATTTCTTCAATAGAGCCATCGACGTGCCCTGTTTTATAATCAATTATCAAAATTTTATCTTTATAAGTATCTACCCTATCTATTTTACCTTTGAAATTAAATATTTTATCATTAACTACAATTTCTACTTTTTTATCATTATCGCCAAACCCAAATTTTTGTTCAAAATATGTTGGGTTAAAATTAGAATTTTTTACATTGTCCGTTAAATATACTAAACATCTTGCTACTTCTTTCTTTATATTATCTAATGCATAAACACCATAACCGCTTGTTCCAAATCGATAATACTGATTATCCGTGATTATTTCTTTTATACTAATATCGATATAATTATTAATTTCCTTATCACTTGCAGTACGCAACACATCTTTATAATTTTTGAAATAATATTCCAATATGTTATGAATAATATTACCTATATCATAAACCTGCAAAGTCCCGTCTTCTTTATTATTAAGGCCCAAACCATATTGACAAAAATATGAATAAGGACAACTGAAATATCTTTCTAATTGACTAACTGAAGTTTGATATTTGCCATCTTTTTTATAAAACAAATAATCGGCATAATTAATTTGTTTATCTTCTTTCAATTTAGGCGGTAAATATACATTATTACAAATTAGATATTCTTCCACTTTTTTAATACATTTTTCAGGTATATTGCAACTTTTGTACTCAAAATAAGCATTTTGTTTATTTATAAGTATGTATTCCAAATATTTATTATCATCAAAATTATGCTTTTCGATAATTTTCGTTAGTTTTTTGCAGTTAGTAAGGCTCATAAGTTCGTTAAGCCCTTCACTTGCAAGCATTTGTTCTCCCGATATACTAGACACAGCATATCCTACATATAAATAGTTTTTAGGTTTGGATATCAAATCAACGACTACCATTCTTTCCATATTGTTATTGTCAATCGGTGTTGGATAAATTGGTAATTCGTTGCGTTTCATATATTCATTATCAAACGCACTAAATATGACATTATCGCCACTGCTTACTGGGAATTGTCCACTACTAGCACCAATTACAAACATAGCACAAACAGAACTATACCTACTTTCAGTGGTAGAACCCACAAAGACACTATCTATGCTTCTAGGCAATACACCTTTACCCATATCCGCTATTGCTGAATTAAAAATAGAAATAAATTCACTTAAACTTACAGTTTGAGTACCGTTAATTGCTTTTATCTCTTCCAAAACTTTTATAAAGTCACTTATATCCCCACTTGCGATAAGTCTTGCATCATCACTTTCTAAATACGCCTTTAGTTGGTTATCTATATATGGATCATTAAAGATGTTAACAACAAAATCACAAAAATAAGCAATACTATTTGGCTTGCTGTCTAATTTATCTAATTTTGACATTAGCTTTTTACGCACGCTTTCTGCTATTGCATAATCATCAAAAGTAAATTTATTGGCAAAATATTTATGGTTTGTATTAAACTTAACTACATAATTTTCAAATTTACTTAATTCTTCATCACTAAAATTCCAAAATGGATGATGTGATAATTTTAACATATCAAAAAGCGTAAAACTACGCTCAACTGCTCGCAAATAACTGTTTACAAATTTTAACGGAATGCTATCCTTTATATAGTACTTAGTATCTACAAAATAAGGGATACCAACTCTCGTAAAGATTTCTTCGATTATTCTTTTATAATTATCATCAGCAATTACTATAGCTATATCTTTATAACGATAGTTTTTATTCTTTACTAAATAATGAATTTCTCTAGATACTGCTTTTATTTCTTCATAGGGATTGCGTTCGGCATACAAAATTATTTGTCCTTCACTACTTTCCTTACTAAAAGATAATTCTTTATTTATATAACCAAACATATTTTGGTGAATTAATTGGAAATTACTGGGCAAAACCTTACTGCGTTCTATCTCTTGACATTCTATTTGATTTACATTGCAAAACTCAATTATTTCATCTAATTGATGTGTAATATAAATATTATGATTACTTGCCCATTTATCATAAGCAAAAGCAATATTTACACTTTTAGCGTATTTAGTAAGCGATTTTATAAGTTCTAATTGTTTTGCCGAATATATATTAAATCCAAAAAAGTAAAAATCCATATTGCCTATATTAAGAATTTCGGGCAATTTTGAAATAAGCTTATCAATTCTACTAATAGTATCTATATACTTGCCCTTAATTTCATTTACATATTCGTTATAACAAAGTGCTATATCGTGTAATTTTTCTTTAGTAACTCCATCTAGTGTTTGAATTTTTTCCAATATATCTTCTGGGAAAAGATTGCTATCACGCAAACTTGCTATCGCCGCAAACATTTCTTTACTAAATGAATAACTTGATATATCCTTATAATAAAGTAATTTATCATTATTATTACGAATTATTTTATTAAGCAATATTACAGTGCCTTCTTTTGACAAACTGCTATCAATTTTTGTATTAAGTAATTTCATAGCAAGTCTTGTAAAACTTACAACATCTACATTATAAAAACCATCACTTTCATTTTTCTCACAAATTTCTTGCTCAACACTAAGAGTAAACCTATCAGGTACTATTATATAATGTTGGGAATCGGGCTTGTTATTCGCAAGCATTAACTCTATAATTCCATTACTACCTTCTATTGAGGTATTCGCTTTTACTATTTTTACTTTCATAAATACATTTTACCAAATTTATTGTACCAAAACAAGGACAAACTTCGTTTCATTAATATTTTTATTAAAAAAATTTATAAACATAAATTTTCTTGTAAATTGTTAATATAAAATAATTATCACTTTTCTTCTATTATTAGTCGCTTTTTAGTTCTAATTTATGTTAATATATGTTAATATAAATTAATGTATATAATAAATAAAAAAGGGGTAAATGGAAATATGGATTACAAAAAAATAATTAGCAACAAAGCTCAAGAAATACCTTTTTCTGGTATTAGGAAATTTTTTGATATCGCGGCCGAAATGAAAGACTGTATTTCACTTGGTATCGGCGAACCTGACTTTATTACTCCAAAAAGTTTTTGTAAAGCAGGAATTGAAAGTATAGAAAATGGTAAAACTCAATATACTTCAAATTGTGGTTTGTTAGAACTTCGTCAAGCAATATCAAAATATTTAAAAGATTCTATTCATATAGAATATAACCCATTAACAGAAATTTTAGTAACTGTCGGTGCAAGTGAAGGTATTGACCTAGCGTTAAGAATGTTAATGAATCCCGGTGATGAGATTTTGGTACCAATGCCATCATATGTAAGTTATGCACCTTGCGTAACTGTTAATGGTGGAATCGTTGTTCCAATAAATTGCAAAGCCGAAAATCAATTTAAGATAACACCTAAAGAATTAGAAGAAGTTATTACCGATAAGACAAAGGCACTAATCTTACCTTATCCAAATAACCCAACTGGTGCAATTATGGAAAGACATTATTTAGAAGCTATTGCGCCTATTCTTATAAAACATAATATTATCGTTATTAGTGATGAAATTTATGCCGAACTTACTTATGGCAAACATAAACACGTTTCTATTGCCGAAATAGATGGAATGAGAGAACAGACAATAGTATTAAGTGGATTCTCTAAAGCATTTGCAATGACCGGTTGGCGTGTAGGTTTTGTAGCAGCTGCCCCAGAATTTTTATCAATTATGAGAAAAATTCATCAGTATGCAATTATGTGTGCCCCGACAGCTAGCCAATATTGTGCTTTATCCGCATTGGAGATAAGTTTTGCTAACGGTTTTGAAGAAGTAACTCATATGCGTGAAGAATATGACAAAAGAAGAACTTATCTAGTAAATAGATTAAATATATTAGGTCTAATGTGTTTTGAACCTCGTGGTGCTTTTTACGCATTCCCTTGTGTTAAATCAACTGGACTTACTGGCGATGAATTTGCAGAAAAATTGCTTTATTCTAAGAAAGTTGCGGTAGTACCTGGTAGTGCTTTTGGTGAATGTGGCAAAGACTTTATTAGAATAAGTTATGCATACTCAATAGACAAAATTGAAATAGCATTGGATAAAATTGAAGAATTTTTACAAGAAATAAAATAAATAAATTATATTTTATGATAAAAATAAAAGACCTAGAATTAATTTTCTAGGTCTTATTTTTATATGTTTATATATACATTATTAATCAATAGTATTTTCTTCTGCATTTTCTTGTGCAAACTTAGCCCTTCTCTCTTGCAACTCTTCATTAATTTGTAATTTCTTTTTACC
>JBAXZI010000026.1:0-22804 GCA_041670385.1 Clostridia bacterium
CCTTTGCAATACCTACAACAAACAAAGGGAAAATTATGAGGAAAGGGGGTTTGGGGGAATTGGAACGATTGCCCCCAATATATTTTTATCCAATTTGTCCAACATCATTGACAAACCAACAAAAAGAAAATCAATAACATTAATTAGCAATTGCAATAAATAATAAAATATGTTATATTTAAATAATAGAATTTAAAAAAAATTTAAGCTAAGTGTAAAGTAAAAATGAAGATAAGAAATTTGAGTAATAAGATAAATGTTAGTTTAACTAAGTAATTGATGGATAAAAAACATAGATAACTAATTTTTTTTATAACAGATTAGAAGTCATTGGTAAATAGGAGAATAAATGAGCTATTCTATTCAAAACCGTAGATACACGGGAAGTAAACTAAAATTAAAAGAATGGGTAGTTACTTTAATAAAAGATAATTGTAATGGGTCTAGTTTTTGTGATATGTTTGCGGGAACAGGAGTTATTGCAAATGAGATGATTAATATTTATCCAAAAGTAATAATTAATGATTTGTTGTACTCTAATAATGTAATATATAAAGCTTTTTTTGGGAAAGAGAAATTTTCTAGTGAAATAATAAATGCAGCATATAAAAAATATGAATCATTATGTTTTAATACTAAAGATGATTATGTAGTTAATAATTATGGTAATAAATATTTTAGCATAAATGATTCTATGAAAATTGGAGATATAAGACAAGATATAGAATTAAATAAAACCAAATTAAATTCAAGAGAATATTCTATATTAATCGCATCATTAATATATTCGATAGATAAAGTTGCTAATACAGTAGGGCATTATGATGCCTTTTTTCAAAAACAACAATTGAAGGATAAATTTAAATTTGAATTAATAGAATTCCCTAAAAAAAATGATTGTAATATTGAAATATTTAGAGAAGATGCAAATGTTTTGGCTGAGAGTTTAGATTGTGACATTATTTACTTAGATCCTCCATATAATAGTAGACAGTATTCACGATTTTATCATGTTCTAGAAAATATCGTAGAATGGAAGAAACCATTGTTATCTGGTATTGCCATGAAACCAGTTGCTGAAAATATGAGTGAGTACTGTAGAAGCAATGCACCAAAGGTGTTAAATGATTTAGTATTGAAATTAAAATGTAAATATATTATTGTTTCTTATAATAATACATATACATCTAAAAGCAATTCATCAAGGAATAAAATAACTCTTGAAGAGATCAGAAATATATTGAAGAAACGTGGAAAGTTGATTGAATTTAGCAAAGAGCATCAGTTTTTCAACGCAGGAAAGACGGATTTCGATGATCACAAAGAATATATATTTATAGTGGAGGTAATAAGCAATGAAACCAATTAGATCTCCCTTTTTTTATGTGGGTGATAAATATAAACTTGTTCCTCAATTAAAGGATGAGTTGCCAAAATATATAAATAAACTCTATGAACCATTTTGCGGTGGTGGGAGTGTATTTCTTAATGTTGAGGCCGAAGAATATCATCTTAATGATATTGATATCAATATGATAAGGCTTCATAAATTTCTTAACTCATACAAAGACAATGAAGAGCAATTTTTTCTTGAAATTAAAAACAATATAGAGGAATATGGGTTATCTGCATCCTATTATGGGAAAGTAGTTCCAGAACAATTAAAAAAGGATTATGTAAAAACTTATTATGCAAAATATAATAAAATAGCATATATGAAATTGAGAGCTGATTATAATAATAATAAAGACAATACAATTTTATTATATCTATTGCTTATTTATGGATTTAATCACATGATAAGATTTAATTCGGTTGGAAACTTTAATTTGCCAGTGGGAAATGTTGATTTTAACAACAATGTTAACAATGCATTAAAGGCTTATTTTAAAGCTGCTAGAGAAAAAAAAGTTAAGTTTTATAATTTGGATTTTGAAGAATTTATGGACAAGTTTGAGTTTACAATTGATGATGTTGTATACTTGGATCCACCATATCTCATTACTTTCAGTGAATATAACAAATTTTGGAATAGTAAAGAGGAAGAGCGACTATTAAATAGTTTAGATGGTCTTTCAAAAAAGAATGTTAAATTTGCCATTTCTAACATGGTTTTTCAAAAAGGGAAATATAATGCCATTTTTAATTATTGGGCTCAAAAATATAGTATTGTAAATATTAATAGTAATTACATAAGTTACCATGACAATACAGTAAAAAATTCTATAGAAGTTTTAGTTAAAAATTATTAAATATGTGTTAAGATGGGAGAAAGAATGGCAAAATTAACGGAAGAAGCGGATATTTCAAGGAAAGCTGAATATAAACCTTTATCGTTTTCCACAACGATGCGTAGTCCTCAACGTATTGCGGCGTTTCTTAATTGCGTTTTACCTTTTGAAGGTGAAAAATTAAATAATGAAATTATACATAAAATTGTTAAAAAATTAATTTTTCAAAAATTATATAAAACAACTTTTGAAGTAAAAGACACTAGATTAAAAGGTATATTTAAGGGCGAGGAAGAGTTTTCTAATTACGATTTAGAATATATCATTGCGAATAGCCCACAAAACCATAAAGAATCGGGATTTGATAAAGGGTGGCCTTCTAGATTTGATACTTGGTTTAAATTACCTATGGAATTTGGCTTTATTTTTTATGAGATTGGACAAAATATTGTTATTTCAGTTGTTGGACATATGCTTATTGATGCATTCAATGAAATCCCTCAAAATGGTGCAAAGATACAGAATGTTTTTTTAAATGCATTAATCAAGTATCAAAGTAATAATCCATTTAGAAAAAATGCAAATGCTAATGTCCCACTTTTACTTTTATTGAATGTAATAAAAGAATTAAAAAACAGAATACCTGAAAGTACGGGAATTTTTAGAAAAGAATTGGCGTTAATAATTTGTTGGCCAAATGCAGATTATAATACATTAGTTAAAAAAATTTGTGAGATTAGAAACGAATATGGATTTTCCTATAGTGATGAGATTGTTTATGATATTTGTTTAGGAATATTGGGCGTGGATTATACAAAAAAGAAACGTTTTAAGATAAACCAAATTACTGGCGAAGCGATAGACGAGTTTATTAGGAAAATGCGTATAACAGGAATAATATCTTTAAGAGGTAATGGTCGTTTTCTTGATATAAATACATATGAGATAGATAAAGTAAATTATGTGTTAGAAAAATATTCAGTTTATCCTATATTGGCAACTAAAAAAGATTATTTTGAATATGTAGGTGCTATAGACAATAAAATTATTGCGATAAAACAAAAAGTGATAAGTAATTTGGAAATACTAAAGATGACATCACTTAATTATTGGGCTAAATTATTTAAAAAGGAAGAAATTTATAAGGAACTCATAGCTTTAAATAAAAGAAATGAGTGTAAAAATGAAATTTTAAGAGTGATTGATAGACCTACCAGAATGGAATTTTTAGCAAGCATAGCATTAAAGCAAACATTTACAGATTTGGTCGTTATACCCAATTATAGTATAGATGATGAGGGCTTACCAATATTTACAGCAGCAGGCGGTTTAGCAGATATAGAATGTTTTGATAAAGATTGTAATCCATTGTTTGAGGTAACATTGATGACAGCAAGAACGCAAGCAACGAATGAAATGCCTGCCATAACAAGGCATCTTATTGATGCTATAAAAAAATATCCAGATAAAAAAGTTTTTGCAGTTCTAGTTGCTCCAACAATACATATAGATACAAAATATATGGCGGAATTTTCTAAACATCAATATAATGTAGATATATTAACATTAACTATTTTAGAGTGTGTCGAAAAATTTCAGATATTAAGTTCAGTTGGGAAATTTATAGTATGAGTAAATTAAAGCAAAGAAGTTAACTAAATTATCTCGTATTCTATTATTCTTGCTTTGTTTCTAAGCCTAGTAGATAATCTGTTGATACATCAAAATATTTAGATATTCCGCATAAAATATCTAATGATGGTAGGCTTGTTCCGCTTTTTAAGTTACTAATTGCTTGTTTTGAGATATGCAAATAGTTAGCAAGGTCTACTTGCTTTACTTTTTCAGTTTCTAGTAATATGTTAAATGTTTTAGTAAAATCCATAATTATATTTTATTAATTTTTATTAAAATTGTTAATGTTGGGCAAAACGCCATTTTCTCCAATTGATATGCCTTGTATGTTGGACAATGCAAGGTTTTTACCATTTTCAGATAAAGTATTGAATAATTGTAATAATTGTTTTTCTTTGTTACTAGTTTTATCGGCAAATTGGGAATTTTCTAAGCCTAATGCTGATATTATTGCTTCTACCGTGTCAAATCGGGGAGAACTTGTTTTGCCCCTCATAATATCTTTTATTGTGCTTATTGATATTCCTGATTTTTTTGAAAGTGTAGAATATGTAATCTTTTTTTCTTTCATAAAAACTTTTATTTCATTTATTGTAATCATAATTTTTTACTCCTTTTTTAAGTTTATAACAAAAGTACTATTTAATAAACAAAATAATGATTTTTTTATTGACAAGTACGTACAATCGTGCTAATATAAATTATAGAGTACGAATTATCGTGCTAGTATGGTAATTGGAAAGTAAACTATTACTAATTTATAAGTTAGTTATTTATGGATAGCAAACACATATTAAATGGACTCATAATTTTTTCCTTGAGCTGAGTAACTCAAAAAAAACTGCTCCCCTAATTATTCTGGGGATAAATAAAAAGCACTTCAAATAATTTGAGGTGCTTTTGTTTGAATATTATAATATATTTATTTAGATTTGATAATCTATTGCGATAGATTGTGCAGTTACTTTGTGAATAAATTCTTTTACTACATCACAATGGTAGGGGTCTTGTTGGTAAGCTGCTAGAGTAGATAAGTCCTTTAGTGTAACTTCCAATATTATGTCATAAGAACGGGCAGAATGTAGTACATCTACATTTGCTTGAATATCGATAATTTGTGGTACTTTACCTTTCATTGATAGTAGGATTTCTTGTGATTTTTTTATGTCGTCTTGGTTATTTAGTTTGAAACAAACTATATGTTTTATCATTTTAAATTCTCTCCTTAATTATTTATTATATTTAGCATAACATATCAGCAATTACTAGTCAATATACTTGACAAAGCAATGTCAATAAATTATGCTAAATACATTATATTATAAATAAAATAGTATTTTTATCAGGTTGTCGGGGCAACATCAAAATAAGGAGATAAGTAATGTTTGATTTAAAGAAAAAATTAGTTGTTAATGTAAAAAAGCCACAAAGTAATATTTATGGCAAAATGCAACTAAAAAGTATGAATGAAAGGCATAACACCCTTGCTTTGTGGGGCATAACGCATATGGATTTTGATGATAAAAATATTATCCTTGATATCGGCTGTGGCGGTGGAAAAAATATCTTAAATATGCTAGAAATGAAAAAAGATATTAAAGTATACGGTTTGGATTATTCGGAAGCTAGTGTAGCAATGTCAACTAAATTAAATGAAAAAGCAATAAAAAGTGGAAATACTATTATTAAACAAGGCACCGCAGAAAATATTCCTTTTGATGAAAATCAATTTGACTTGGTTACGGCTTTTGAAACAATTTATTTTTGGGATATAAATAAGGGGTTTGGCGATGTATTTCGTGTGCTTAAAAAAGGCGGTCAATTTATGATTGTTAATGAGGCACAAAATGATGACGGAATGGAAGAACTTATAGCGACTATTGGCTTTAGTGTGTATACGGCAACACAAATAAAAACTGCACTTAATGCGGTCGGGTTTGTGAATATTACTATTGATGAGCATACAAACGGCAAATGGCTAGCTGTGATAGCAAGTAAATAACAAAAGTTGGGTTAAAGATGAAAACACCAAAAACAAATGCTAATATTGAAAAAAAATCTATAAAAGAACAAGCAAAGTTACTTTGCCAACTTTTCCTTATATTTTTCAAAATTGGTGCGTTTACTTTTGGCGGTGGTTACGCTATGATATCACTTATCGAAAAAGAGATATCGGAAAAACGCAAATGGGTAGATGATAAAGAAATGTTAAATATTCTAGCCATTGCAGAATCTACTCCTGGGGTAATTGCGTTAAATTCGGCTACCTATGTAGGGGCAAAAGTGGGCGGATTTTTTGGGGCGTTGGTTTCTTCAATTGCGGTAATGCTGCCATCTATTGTAATAATCATTTTTTTATCAAGGATAATTACCCAATTCCAAACTAATCAATATGTAAAATGGGCTTTTTTAGGAATTAGAAGTGCAGTAGTTGCACTAATTCTTAATGCAATATTCAAACTTGTTAAGGGCGTGAAAAAGACATTTTTTAGTTTGATTGTGTTTGTAATCGCACTGACTCTTGCAATATTGTCATCTTTTGAAATAATTCCGATTAATATAATTTGGATAATAATTGCCGCCGCTCTAACTGGTATAATTTATGGCTATTTTGGGCGTAAAAACAACAAAAATACTATAAATATTGATGAAGATAAAGAGATTAATAAAACAGAGGAGGAAGATAAATGATTTATCTACAACTTTTCTGGACATTTTTCAAAATAGGTTTGTTTACAATTGGCGGTGGAATGGCTATGATTCCACTTATTCAAAATGCGGTGGTTATCGACCACGGTTGGATAACGCAAGAATTATTTATTGATTTTATTGGAATTGCCGAGTCTACCCCCGGCCCTATGGCGATAAACATAGGCACATTTATAGGATATGAATTAGGCGGTATTTTAGGCGTTTTGATAACTACACTAGGACTATTTTTGCCGTCATTTATAATTATATTTACAATTTATAAATTATCTTCCAATTTTATGAAAAAACCTGCAATTAAAGATATGTTTTTAGGGTTGCAACCGACTGTGGTTGCCCTAATTACTTCCGCTTTAGTTATGGTATCTATCGCCGCTTGTACCTTTACAAGTAGCAGTGGAGTAGTTAGCTTTAATTGGTTTGGTGTAGTCTTAGCAATTGCTTGTTTTTTGGTAATGCAATTTGCAAAAAAAGTCCACCCAATAATTATTATTATCGCTTCCGCCGGAATTGGAATTCTTTTTTATGGTTTTATTTTATAACGCATAGATTAAATTTTATTTGCAATGTTTAATTATTTATATCTTTATTGCTAGAATTTTTTTTAAACAATGCAGTAATATTAATTATTGGTAATATATAAGGCTGTGTAGATGAAGTATTAGATGTAACCATTGTTACTAGGGATCTTAAATATGGGAATAAAATTGCTATGGTATTGTCCTCCATTAGTTGTATTAAATCTGGATTTTCCCAATTATCTAACTCAAAGCGTCCTTCTACTTCTATATTAATAGAAAATGGAGCATTTCCTTTTGTTTTATTTATTTTTATTGATAATGAAACAATTGCATTGTTATTATCTATTTTAGTTATATTCCTCGTGAAAGTGGGGGCTATATTTATTTGTGCACCGGGTTCTGCATAAAAATCTGTATTTATTTCATAATTAATGTTTTTTACGGAATACTTATTTAATTTTAATATACTATTAGTTGGCATATTTTAAATCTCCTTCATAATATAAACTATTATCATTACATTTCAATTTAGTTGTATAAGTTATAGATGGAATATAACTAGTTTTATATTTTCTTTTATTTGAAGTAGGTAAAATTTTCTTCATTATTTCTTTTTCTTGATCAGTAAGAAAATCTTTTCTGTTTTCCCATAATTTTATTAAGTTATCAGATGATTCTAAAAGCCTAATTAAATTATCATGGCTTATATCTTGAATAGAACCATTTTCATATCGGGTTATAGTTTTTGCGCCAAAACCAAGTAGTTTAGAAAATAATGATTGAGATAAATTATACATTTTACGAATTTTTTTAATTTCTTCAGGTTGAAGTAGATGCATTTTAAGTCTATATGCACTGAAAACAATTTTCTCATTTTTTTTCTCATTTTCTTCATCCCATACTTCTTCACCACAAGTTACACATTTATATATATATATTGATGCTTTTATATTTACGCCTTTTACATTAAAAGTTCTTGTCATTTTTTCAACTGTTACATTTTGCAAGTTTTCACACTTTTCACAATAATAATTTTTCATAGTCATTTACTCCTTTCTCACATTTCCCTTATTGGTTATTCCCATTATCTTATTAATTAAGTATTAAATTAAATTTCAATGTTGTCTATATGACAGCTTAATGCTTTTGCTTTATTTTTAGTAATAATTTTTAATTTAATATAAAATGTATTATTATATTTATATGATTTAAAAATCCAAATATCTTCTAATTTTGTTGGATCATAATCAGGTATTGGTCCTTTTATGTAATTTTGTGCTGTTAAACCTTTTATAATATTTTTTTGGTCATCAATTGTTATACCAAGTCTATATCTTGTTTCTCTATTTTTATCAGTTTTAACTATGAGTAAAGTATCTGCGGATTTTACTATAGTTAAAAAATCAGTTATTTCTTTAGTAGTTGCCACCTAATACATTTACCTCCCTAGTTAATAATAGTATCATATGATACCTAACATTATAATACAACATAAATTTGTAATTTGCAACACTTTTTTTTAAAATGAATATATTTTATGTTAATATATTATTATATTATTGGTGGTTTAAATTGGGTTTTAAAATTAAACCATAAAGTTAAACGACTCTGTTGAGTAGAATAGTATCTTTTTTAAGGATATTAGATATTATAATATAGCCATTTAATTTTTTGGATATAGTATATTCTCTTTAGAAAGCCTTAAAGTTCAAAGGCGGGTAGCCTTTTATATTCCTTGTAGCCGTTCTTATTTTTTTTAGTTTAACAACTTTAATAATAATAATTTTTATTTAGTTTTTTTATTTATTTTGATGATTTTTATTAAAAAATATAGACAATTTATTAGTCACTAAAAAAATATAGACTGATTTTATTAGGAAATAAATGGAAATTATGGTATAATAAATGCAAATAGAACAATATGAATGGAAAATTTGTACAAAATTATCTGAAAAACTAAGATTTTTTAGATATAATGTCGTTTAGTATATTTATATATAAAAAGGAGTAATTATGAAATTTTTAACAAAAAATATTAATTCAGCAATTTTCGATATGGACGGAACTATGTTCGATACCGAAAGGCTAAGAATTGAAATGATAAAAGAAGCCTCATTGCAAATATATGGAGAACGTATGTCGGACGATTTGCTTATAGCATCATTAGGTGTAAATGCCAAAACTGCGGAAGATATGGCAAAAGAATATTACGGAGCGGATTATCCTTATAAAGAAATAAGAATAAAATCAGATATATTGGAAACTGAATATATAAGAAGCAACGGAGTGCCTGTAAAAGACGGCTTATACGATGTATTGGAAAGACTAAAAAAGAATGAAATCTTGATTGCGCTAGCTACATCAAGCAAGAGGAGTATAGTTACTGAGTATTTGGCGGCAGCTAATGTAATGCAATTTTTCAATATAATAATTTGCGGTGATGAAGTTGAACATGGCAAACCGGATCCGGAAATATTTTTGAAAGCAGCTTTTGAATTAAATTGTGACCCTGCAGAATGTTTAATATTCGAAGATTCGGAAAATGGTCTTTTATCCGCAAGTGCAGCAGGCGGTATACCCATTTTTATAAAGGATATAAAAGAACCCGTAGAAAACATAAAGAAGTTGGCTTATAAGTCGTATGGAAGTATGATAGAATACTTAGATGATTTGGTGGATTTTACGACTAAAATGCCAGTTCCTAAATTAAATGAGCACTTTCCTCAAAGTTCTGGTTATATTAGAGCGGGAATACACGGTTTTGGCGCTATTGGCGGTGGATATTTAACACAAGTTTTTAATCACTGGGACGGATATACCAGACCTTTTGAAATCGTTGGTGCAACACGAAACGCTAGTTTAAGAAAATTAATCAACGCTTATGGGAATTTTGATGTAAAATATGGAAGTGTTGCTTATACACAAAATATTCGTAATGTAAAAATAATTGATTTGAATAATCAAGAAGAAATGATAGATATGTATATGAATATGCATATTATTGGTCTTTCTGTGCCTGAAACCGCAATTAAAGCACAAGCCGATGTTATTGCAAAGGGATTAATAGCTCGTTATGACAATGGCGGTTCTAGTTTGACTATTCTAATAGTTATGAACAAACTAAAAGCTGCTAGATTTGTAAAAAAGCACGTTGAAAATGCCTTAAACCTTATAGTTGATGAACAAAAAACTAAAGAAATTATTGAAAAAACATATTTTTGTGAAACAGTAGTAAACAGAATGGTTTCTGTAATAACTGAAAAGACTATACTTGAAGAATATAAAAATAATATTCTTCAGCTAGAGAAAAATTTAGCTAATATTCCTGATATCAAGAGCGTTTTGAGTTTTTACTCAAAGAGGCAAAAGCAGTTGCGTTCTAAAAAGGCACGATTAAATTATGACATTGAAGAATTTGCAGTTAAATTGAATGCAATATCAAAATATACAAGTGAATTTTCCCAATTTAAAATTTCCCTTTTTAACAGCGAGCCAGATATGCTTATGTATGCAGGAAACACCAGTCCATTGGTAAAGAGATTGCGACAAATAGAAATATCAGACCAAATAGGCAAAATGCAGAATATAAAAAATAAAATATCTAACGGTACACATGCAATTATTGCTTGGTATTCTTCAATTTTAGGCTACAAATCTATAGGTCAGGGTATGGGTGATGAAAGAGTACTTAGTATTGTAAAAACCATTATGAAAAAAGAAATAATGCCGGCACTTGTAAAGGAAAATCCCGAATTTGCAAAGTATATTAACGAATTTATTAGCAGTTTTATAAAAAGATGCAGGGTGTCTTTTAAGGATAAATGTACGAGAGTAGGGCGTGACCCACTTAGAAAACTTCAGAAAGGTGAAAGAATATTTGGTACTATTGAGCTTGCAAAAAAATACGAAATAGATACACCAATGCTAGAGTTCGGTGTCGCTTGTGCAATATATTACGCTATAGCTGATATAAATCCAAAAGATAAAGATTGTCGTACAATTAAAGCATTATATGAAAAGAATAAGTCACTAAAAGAAGTGCTTGTTTATAGCGGAGATTATAACGGTACAAACTATAAAGGCTTGAATGAAGAAAAAGATGCAATGCTTATTTCTCGAATAGAAGTTGCTTTTGATTCTATTAAAGTGTAATTATTTAGAAATAATATAAAAAAGAAAAGCCCATAATAGGGCTTTTTTTAAATTTGCCCGTTCAAATCTCTCTTATAATTAGAAAAGGCTAATATCAATGGGAAATGTGTATCGTTATAATAGGCGGTCGGGATTCGCTCCGCAATGCCACAATAAATTGTGTCACTTCGCAAGCATAGCTTGCTTGCCTTTTGGGTTGCTATCACGCCGGGGCGGACTAAAAGCCCACTGGGCTTTTAGTCTTAACGCCCGTTCGAATCCCTTATACAATTAGAAAAGACCCAACTAAAATAGTTGAGTCTTTTCTAATGGCGGAGAAATAGGGATTCGAACCCCAGGAAGCTTGCGCTTCAACGGTTTTCAAGACCGCCGCATTCGACCGCTCTGCCATTTCTCCTTAAACGGTGTATTTATTGTACAATAGATTTGCTATATATGCAAGCATTTTGTAATAAAAGAATAGGTTTATTTACTGTAAATATATATAGTGTATTTGTTTAGTTGTTTTTTGTTTATTGTTTTCTTCGATTTTAAGTAAAATCTTCTATTTTCAATCAGGTTTCTCCATTGTCATTAAAGGGTTTTTAGGTATTTTATTAATTATAAAAAAATCATGCTATTGTATTTTGTTTGAAAATATGCTAAAGTTATTTATAAGTAACAATAGAAAAAACATAATTGGAATAAAAGTGCGGGGGTTCTTTATTACAATTAAAAATAAGAAGGGTAACAAAATGCAAAAGATATTAAAAAAAGTGTTCGCTTTGTCCACTGTAATATTATTGGTTGCAATTTTATTTGTTTTATTTACAAGTAATCAAAATTTCGTAGCCGATGGAAACGTTCAAGATAAAAATATCGAATTATCTGATTTTAATAAATTAAAAATTTCTAATGATTATTATGTGGTTGTTCAAAAAAGTAGCGACATAACAACAAAACCTACTTGTACGATTACAGCTAGTGCTAATGTGATTGATTTAATTGATGTAATTGTAAATAATGGCGAATTGTCAATTCAAAATAAAAAAGGTAAAATATTTTCAAGTAATGATATTAAAATAAGTTTGGTTATCTCTACTTTAAGCAGTATTGAAGTTAATGATGAAACAAGTGTATTTGTTTATTCTGGAGATATACTAACAAAGAGTTTTGATTGTGAAATAAACGATAATGCAACATTAAAAATGAGTGACATAAACATTGATAACCTTAATTGCTCTATGGATAATGATGGTAAGTTTTTGATGGCTGGAAATGGTAAAGTAAAGAATGCAACTATTTTTGCTCAAAAATGTTCAAAATTTATTGCTACCGATTTGAAAATAGGTAGGGCAGTATTAAATGTTAACGACCAAGCTGAAGTAGTAGCTGATTTATCATCTATGAATTAGTAAATAATTTTTTAATTAAAACTTATTAAAAAGAAAAATATCGTATCCCAAAATGTAGATGCGATTTTTTTTATACTATTTTTGCAAGTATGCAAATAGGTTATTTTAGGCAAATTTATTATTGACCGAATTATTATTTAACTTTATAATAAATATAGGAGGGACTTATGATAGAAAAATTAAATTTTGAAGTACAAACAAAAGAAGAAATTATTACTAAATATAGAATTGATGAAATAATAAGTAACAAAACTATACTTAACAATGTGTCATATTCTTTGCAATTTATTCATCATAATTTGTATTTAATGGAAAATTATGCGATCCCTAATAGTATAAAGGCTATGACTTGCAAACAACTACTAGTTAACATTTTTTCGGTAGTAGAAGGGATTATATTCGGTGCAGTAGCAACTATTCAATCTAAGTGCTTTCAAGTAGATTGCGATGTATGTGATTATTATTTTAATAAAGATATGAGCAAACATATAGATTTTGATGATTTAGTAAAATATTTAGAAAAGATTAAAGCACTAGATTTTAGTGAATATGGCGAAAAAATGTTGCACTTACTCGAGAATGTAAAAGAGGATATTTATATAGATAAAAATGCCGAAATTGCTCTTGAAAACCCTGAATATAATATAGATTATTTACATCAGCTATTGCGTATGATAAAGCAAATGTCTATTATTTTAGCGGATTATTTTAATAAAAAAGGTGGGATTGATACAATATTTTGTATTGCAAAAAGTTGATAAATTCACTTAATAATATAGAAAAAAAGCACTTCAATTTAATATAATTGAAGTGCTTTTTTTATTTAATTTATATAAATTTAGTTAAGATATGGAAATCCAATTGGGATTTGTTTGCCTAACATTCCCATACTACCAGCAATAATTAATAAAATTACGGTTATCATAACGATTACTCCTAGTGCGACAAATTGCCATTTGCGTGGTAAGTCGTGTACTATATATGCAGAGAAGAAGAAAGGGCAATATCCTATAATAAATAGAATTATTGGCATAGCCGGTTGCCACCAAGATTTTTCCCAAGTTAGTACGCCACAAGCATTTAATAAAATTTCTATAATAACTGCTGATATTGCACCCATTATTGCAGGAATTATTCTACCCAATATAGCTTTTTGTTTTATTTTTCTTTCTATTGGTGTTAAATTCTTGCTATGTATATTAGCTTTATAATACATATTGTTAGGGTCATCTAACCAATTTCTATTCCCGTCCCAAAACTTTTCATCAGCTAAACTAGGGGATGTCTTCAAAAATTTGCAAGCTACAATTCCGAGAATAAAGAACATAAATGAAATTTCGATATTGTATCCGACTAAAATTTGTAAAGCACTGCCACCGGCTATTGTTGTGCCCCAAACAGGTTGTCCTGTAGTTGCATAAACCATTGAATTCCAAGTTTCGTTAAAAACATCTGCTAGCCAAAATGCGACTGCACCAAAAATCAAATTGTAATTTTTATTTTTCAATTCGCTTACTATTATATAAAGTGTAATTACAAAGATAGGTACAATATACCATTTTAGTGTAGTAGTGGGTTGTTGCATTGTTTCTTCAAGCATAGTGGGTGTAGTGATACCAGGTACACTTGCCATTAATAAATTAAACATAATAAACCTCCATTTTTATTAGTAAAAAATTGTATTTTTTCATAACTAAATAGTAATTTTAGTATATCACTATCAATAAGCAATCTCAATAGACAAATTCTATTTTTTATGAAAAATAGCATAAAAAAAGTCTACAAAATTACTCGTAGACTTAAATATTTAATTAATAAAGTAAAGTTAATTAATAAACAAATTTCTTATGCTTATTACAAGTGCAAAAAACAAGCTAGTAGGAATTAGTATAGGTGATAGTATAATTATACTTATAATTAATATTGTGAGTATTTTGCCACCTTTTTTGCTAGTAAATTCTTTTAATTTCTCTCTTTTGGGTGCTTTGTCATCAAGATAAATTTTAGCTTCTTTGTCACAAATCCCTTCATTATATAATAGGGGTTGTACAATATCTTTTAAATTATTGCCGTGTAATTTATCTTTAATGTTTATAGGTAATTTATCAGTTATATTGTCCAAAATTGCAATAAAACTCATAATAATTGCATATTCTTTGCTATTAGGGTTTAAATCTGCATCACCAGTATAGAGGCATTTTATACAATTAATGATATAAGGTACGATTTTTTTATCTTTTATATCGGCAAAGTCTTTTTTGTTAAAACCTGTTTCTTTTCTTGTCCATTTACCTATTCTACCAAAAGTACTATGATTAATAAATTTGCCTAAAGGGGTAATAATCCAACTTAATTTTTTTACTTTGGCGGGTTTCATACTCATACCAATTGCCATTTTAGCAAAAGTATTGATATCATCGCCCATTGAATATACCATTTTTTCCATAAAACCAATAAAACCTTGATAAGAGTATTCTTGTAAGCAACACCCTAATTCTGTTTCAATATCGTCTATATAAATAGTTTTTACTTCCAAAATTTTATTTTTATTATTATAATCGGCTATACGCATACAAGGTAAATAACCAGTAAGTGCACCCGTTGTTATGTCGTAAAAGGTTTTACCGTTTTCATATACTTTGTATTCTATATCGTGCATATGAGAGTGACCGGTAAAAATTACATCGACTCCGGCATCGCTTAAACTTTTTGCAATTTCATCATTATTTGCTATCATATCGTGTGGTGCGATAATTTTATAAATAGGTGATGGATATAATATAGGATGATGGACAGAAGCAAAAATAGTCATATTTTGTGATTTTGCTTGTGTAATTTGATGACTTGCCCAATTCATTGTTTCGTCAGTAATTACTAAACGATTATCTTTATTATCTTTTGCAATAAGTATAATAAGGCGAGTTTTTTCATCTAGTTGTGCAATATAGGAATAACTGCTATCATCTATAGCAATTACATCATTTTCCCAAGTTTTTTTGTACCATTCAAACACTTCTTTTGTGTCTGCTTTTTTTTGTGGTATTTTTTTGCCATTTTTATCAAATCTAAAAGAATACTCATCAGCAGTAGTGAAATCGTGTCCAGCAGGATACGCAAAAACCCGTTTGCCATTTGCTTGCAAGCGTTCTATTTCGTATTTCATTTCTTTATGGCTATCCCAATCGCCAAGATTGGTAAGATCCCCAGTTATAAATACGATATCGGTAGTTTTGTCTGCAATAATTAAATCAAAAGCTTTTTTTATTATTTGTGAGCTCTCACGATAACATAAGTGGTCAATTGGTCTAGGAAGAGTGTAAGGGTCGCAATCCCAATTGCTTTTTGATGTTAGATGAGTATCGCTTACAATATAAAATCTCATAATTTACTCCTTGTATATAACTATTTTGTAGACCTAAATTCAGGCAATTTTTTATAATTAGCTATCCTATTAGTCGGTAGTCGACCACTTTCAATAAATTTTCTTGCTTTTGAAAATCCACCTACAGTAAAAAAACTATGTGCATCAGAATTAACAATAAACATACAATTTGTTTTTGTTACTATTTCATCTAAAAACGGTTCTAAAAATCTAAAATGCATACGGTTTATTTCTAAATATGTTCCATATTTTTCGCAAGCTAAAGCCAATTTTAGAGGGTTTACTTTAGTGCAATTATTTATATGAGCTAATGTAGAAATAGGATATTTTTTTATTATTTCTATATAAGAATCAGTATTTATTTGTTTTCTTTTTTCAGTATTAATTTTATTTGGATATAGTAATGAATAAAATCCATTGTATAGTTGGAAATCTAAAGTATTACGATTGCGATATTTTAGATATCGATGAAATCCTAAATTAATAACATCAAATTTTTTACATTCTTCACGGGATAAGTCAAAACTGCCCTTTTCATCTAAGATATTAGCTTCAATACCTTTAAGTATTTTTATTTGTGGATATTTTTTTTGTAGAATATCAATTTTTTTATGTTGTCTTATTACTTTTTTAGGGGATAGGGATTTTGAGAAATTTGAATAACTATGGTCGGTTATTGCAATTTGCTTGAATCCTAATTTTATCCCTTTTCTTATTGTTAATTCTAGTGGGGCAAGTACTGCATCGCTATAAAAAGTGTGAGTATGATAATCGCCCCAAAATTCATTTTCCATATATTGATTCCTTATTTTGTGCTTCTAAATTCGGGGAAACGCTTATAATTAGCAATTCTGTTAAGTGGGACTCTTCCATCAGCTATTGCTTTTCTTGCTTTTGTATAATCGCCTATATCATCAATTTTATGTGCATCAGAATCAATAATAAATGTGCAATCAGTTTTTGATACAAGTTCATCTAAAATAGGGTCAATAAGCTTGAAAAACAACCTATTAATTTCTACATAAGTGCCACATTTGCTACAAGCTGTTGCCAATCTTACGTGGTCAACTTTAGTTCCATTATTAATATGTGCAAGAGTGGATATTGGATATTTTTCGATTATTTCTATATAAGAATCAGTATTCCTCTGTGCCCGTTCTGTGGTGTTTATAAGTTTTGGAAAAACCTCATTAACAAATCCGTTTGCTAATTGAAATTTTTTAGTTTTTAGATTAATCAATTTTAGATGCCTGTGAAATCCTAAATTTATTACATCGAAAATTTTACAGTCTTCAAGTGATAAATCAAAACTTCCTTCTTCATCTAAAATATTAGCTTCAATTCCTTTCAAAATTTCAATTTGTGGATATTTTTTTTGTAAAATATCTATTTCTTTATGTTGTTTTTCTACTTTTTTAGGTGTAAGGCATAAGAAAATATTGGAATAGCTATGGTCTGTAATTGCTATTTGCTTAAAGCCTAATTCTATTCCTTTTTTTATTACGCCTTCCATATCGGAAGAGATAGCATCACTATATGTAGTGTGCATATGATAATCACCCCAAAATTCATTTTCCATTTTTTTCTCCTAATTATTTATTTGTGGCATAGTAGGTATAGCAATATTTTTATAACTTAATTCACATTTTAGCATATTTCGCTCAGTAACTATACCTATAATGTCCGAACCGGTTATATTCAGTGAATTGTGTCGTTGCTCAACATGTTCCCACAAATATTCTAGTAATACAATTTTTTCATCGGTTATGGTAAAGCAAACATTATCAGTTTGCATACTAGATATATTTTCCCATTGGTAGCGAACTTCTTTTTTTTCTTCATTAATTACTTTCTGGTAAGGCTTTGTTTCGTCAATAATAAATAAATTTTCTTTGTAATATTTTATTATATCTCGTTTACCCCTATCTTTAGCTATTATATAATTATCATTATCCGTTTCAAAACCAATGTATGTGTTAAATAATTTATTTATTATGTTTATATCGTTATTACCTATTTCTTCGGCAGTAATAACTTCGCCTAATTGAGTAATTTTATTATATTTATTTTCTTCTATTTTTGATATCCAAGTTTCACAACATTCGCCATCTATTTCACATTTTTCATAAGTAATAGAGTTTTCAGCATCAAACATTACAATAGTATTCGTAATTTTGGTGTCAAAGTCAGTAATATTTAAAGAATCATTTTCCGCACTTTTAAGAATGGAATTATCAATTGCTATTGTCGCTACAAAATCGCTTTGAATGGAATTGTTAATAGCGGTATCTACAATTTTTATGGCTTCTTGTTTGTTATAAGTACAACCTAATAATATTATACCAAGAATAATAATAAATACAACTATATTTAATAATTTAATTTTTTTCATATTATTCTCCTTTTTTATCATCTGTGATTGTAGATATATTTAAATTTGATAAATTTTTTTCTTTTTCTTTTTTTTCTATACTTCTTTCTCTTTTTATAGCTAATTCTTCTTGCATAGTTTTTAATTTCTTGCCTGTTAAATTATAGAAAGAAAGTGGAATGAGGGTAGTAAAATTCAATATTGCCGGAATAATAAACATAATATCATATATACCTTCTTTCGTATATGAAAATTGTAATGCGTGATGAGAAAAGATATTAGCATTTGGCGATGTAAACATAAAATAACTTAATAAAACCCAAAGAAGAAATTATATAAGCCACTGCTTAGTTTTGTTCGCATAGATATTACCGCAAATGTAATGCCTTCTTGCCGAATTCCCTTGCGATTTTCCCAATCATCAATTGTATCTGCCGCCATTAAATTGGGTGTAATATTCAGAAATCCAGTTGCTGCCATAATAAAGAACATACTAATAGCAAGTATCCACCATGTATTTATTTGCAAGAGCCATATTATTATAAGTCCGACCGAATACCATATAGTCGCACCAATAAATAGAGTTTTGCTACTAAATTTCTTTTTTAATATCGGGACTAATAACATTCCAACAAAAGAGGATAAGCCGAGTGGCAGAGAAAACCATATTTGTAATGAACCATTACCAATTACATATAACACATAATATATAACGGCACCCGTTACTAATCCTCTAAAAAATGATAATAAAGTGGTTATTATCAGAAAAAACAAATTTTTGTTAACAAACATATATTTGATACCTTCCCAAAGACTGGGTTGGGTATCAGATTGTTCTACTCTTTCTTCAACCCGTTTACCCGCAAGTATCATAAATACTGGAGCAAGTATGCCGATAGTTGCAGCAGTAGCAAAATAACTTAAAGCTTGATTGTTTTTGGTTATTAAAAATAATACTGATATTATTACAAGAGAAGATTGTTCGCCAATACAATTCGTAATTTGTGAAAAAGTAAGTAGCTTGTCTCTTTCTTTTGGATTAGGAGAAATAACTGTAGGCAAGCCAAATAGTGGTATGGTAACTATTGTACTTGTTATATCAAATAGTATATATGATATATACATAAATGCAATTTTCGCTGCCATTGGAAATGCAGTAACCGGTAAAAACATACCCACTACAACAATACCAAATGGCACTGCTCCAAATAATAAGTAAGGCTTCATTTTGCCATATTTAGAACGAGTTCTATCAACAATTATTCCCATAATCGGGTCATTAATGCCATCCCATACTTTAGCTATCAAAAACATTGTACCTGTAATTATGGGAGATATTCCTAATACCGCAGTATAAAAAATTAGCAAGTATGCTGCTACCATTCCATTTAGTGCTCCAGTGCCAAAAGTAGATAAACAAAAAAATACATAATCTGCCCTTTTTAGATATATCTTTATAGGCAGTTTCCCTCCAAACTGTGCAACATTATCCATAAAATTCTCCTTTTCATAGTGTAAAATAAAAACAATTCCGTGAAAATCTCAAAAAACATAACATATTAAAATTATCACATAAGAATTACTTTTATTCAAGAGCTGAATTATCATTATTGTAAAATTGTACAATATTAGTTACTGAAATAGCAATATTAGTAACAAATAAATAAAGTTCACATAATAATCATATAAAATAAAATTTAAAGTATATATAAAAAGGACTATATTAAAAAAAACTTGACATAAATTTTCACTTATGATATTATAATGATATCAAATAAATACATTGATAACAAAATATATAATGAATGTATTAAATTATATTAAAATGATGTCACAATGATATCAAATAGATATCATTAAAATTATGAGGGAATAACAAAATTTTGATTATTATGTCAAAGTTTGTTGTTTTAATTTTATGATAAAAAATGGGAGTATAATCTATATTTATGAAAGAAAAAAAACAATTAGTGATTAGAATACCTTTACAGTTGTGGGAAAAACTTAACGAAGAAGCGGAGAAAGAATATCGTTCGCTTAATGGACAAATTGAGTTTTTTTTAACTAAAGCAATTGAGAATAAAGATTGTAAAGCTAATGGAAATGAAGAAGAGATTATCTATGTAGAAGGTAATAATTTACCTTACAAAAATAGTATACATAATATAAGGAGCAAAAATGACTAAGAATGTATCAGAAATAGTAGCAAAATTAACTTTAGAAGAAAAATGTGCTTTATGTTCGGGTGTTACTAATTGGAGAACAACACCTATTATAAAAAAGAAAGTGCCATCGGTTTTTGTAAGTGATGGACCACACGGATTAAGAAAAGAAAAAGGTGGGACTTTTGATGTCGCTAATGTGATGCAAGAAAGTGTGCCCGCAACTTGTTTCCCTCCGGCTGTAACTTTAGCTAGTTCTTGGGATACTACTTTAGTAGGTAAGGTTGGACAAGCCATTGCTAACGAAGCGAAAGAACAAGATGTCGATGTGGTACTAGGTCCTGGTATTAATATTAAGAGAAATCCACTTTGCGGAAGAAATTTTGAATATTTTAGTGAAGACCCATTTTTGGCAGGTCAACTTGCAGTAGGCTATATAAATGGTGTACAATCTGAGAATATAGGTACTAGTTTGAAACATTTTGCTGTTAATAGTCAAGAGTATAGAAGAATGACAATTTCAAGTGAAGTAGATGTTCGTGCTTTGCGAGAAATATACTTATCAGCATTTGAAACTGCAGTAAAAAATTCACAACCATATACAATAATGTGCAGTTATAATCTTATTAACGGTTTGCACGCAAGTGACAATAAAGGATTATTGTGGGACATATTGCGTGAAGAATGGGGCTTTGATGGTATTGTTGTAAGTGATTGGGGTGCAGTAAATGATAGAGTTATGGGAATTGTTGCTGGGTTAGATATAGAAATGCCAACCAGTAATGGTATTGGTGATAAAGTTATATTTGATGCGGTAAAAGAAGGTCGATTGTCAACAGAAGACTTGGATAAAACTGTAACAAGAATATTAAAGTTTGTTTATAAATGTGTGGAAAATCGCACTGGACACGAAAATTATAAAGCAGATATGCAAGCAAATTATGATTTAGCTTGCGAAGCAGCAACGAAGGGTGCTGTATTATTGAAAAATGATAATAATGCGTTGCCACTTAAAAAAGATAGTAAAATTGCTATAATAGGTACATTGGCTAAAGAAATTCGCTATCAAGGTAGTGGAAGTTCTAGGATTAATCCTTATAAACTTACTAGCTTTATAGATTATTTAGAAGAAATAAAACAAGATTATCAATATACTGATGGTTATGATATAAAAGATGGAAATAAAATCGATAAGAAAGCAATTTCGGCAGCTTGCGAAATAGCTAAAGGTAAAGATGCAGTTTTGTTATTTGTCGGACTAACTGATGAATATGAAAGTGAAGGTTTTGATAGAGAAGATTTGGAAATGCCATTAGCACACAACAAATTAATTGAAGAAATTAGGAAAGTTAATGACAATGTAATAGTTGTACTAGCTGGTGGTAGTCCCGTTACTATGCCTTGGTATGAAAATGTAAATGCAATATTAAATATGTATTTGTGTGGTTGTGCGGGTGGTAAGGCTTGTTATCAATTATTATATGGTGAAGTGAATCCAAGTGGTAAAATAGCAGAATCTTATCCTCTATCTATGAGGGATAATCCAGCTTATCTTTACTATAAAATGGGTCCACAAACAGTTGAATACAGAGAGAGTATTTATGTAGGCTACCGTTATTTTGATAAGGCTAAAAAGGATGTTTTATTCCCGTTCGGTTATGGACTAAGTTATACCAAATTTGAATATAACAATTTGAAACTAAATAAGACAGAACTTACCGAAAAGGATACCCTAAGTGTTAGTTTTTGTATTACAAACACAGGAAATGTGGACGGTGAAGAAATAGCACAAATTTATGTAAGGGATAAAGCAAGTAGCATATTTAGAGAAGATAAAGCCCTTAAAGCTTTTGTTAAAATAGACCTTAAAGCAGGAGAAAGAAAAGAGGTAAGCGTAACTTTAGATAAGAGAAGTTTTGCTTTCTATAATACTAAATTAAATGATTGGACGGTCGAGAAAGGTGAGTTTGATATTTTAGTGGGAGCATCTTCTAGAGATATTCGTTTATCTAAAATTATCACAATAAATGCACCTGATATTATTACTCCAAATTATTTATTACAAGCACCATCATATTTTGATATGGAACATACTGCTGAATATTGCGGAAATGAATTCGAGGCATTATTAGGTAGAAAGCTTGTGGATAATCATCCACTAAAAAAAGGTGAAATAGATTATAATTCAGTAATTGGAGATTTAGGAGTTTGTTTATTGGGTAAAATTATTGTGGGTATATCTGGAAA
>JBAXZI010000027.1:0-21811 GCA_041670385.1 Clostridia bacterium
AGGTCTTATTTTTATATGTTTATATATACATTATTAATCAATAGTATTTTCTTCTGCATTTTCTTGTGCAAACTTAGCCCTTCTCTCTTGCAACTCTTCATTAATTTGTAATTTCTTTTTACCAACTATATCATATTTAAGCATAGGAATAATAGCAAGTAAACTAAATATACCAGGTAGCAATGCGTAAGCTGCGTATACCCAATTTTTTGTACCAGCACTAAAGGTAGCCGCATCAGCTTTATAACCAGATACACCTACCAAAATTAATGCAAGTGCCGTACCTAAAGCAATACCAACCTTAATAGTTAGAGTAAGTAGTGCATAGGCAGTGCCTTCGTTTCTTTTCCCTGTTTTCCATTCGTAATAATCCACACAATCGGCAGTCATAATAATCGGCATAATAGTAACCGCACCAAATTGCAAACCGCACAAACCTAACATAGTAAGCATTAGCCACATTGTGTTTGTACCTACAAAGAATGTTGCTAAAGAAATTATAAATCCATACAAACTCATACCAATAAATACTTTTTTCTCATCAAATTTTTTAATTAGTATAGGCACTAGTACCATACTTAACATACTTCCTATTGCCATAGGTATACCCAATAAAAGTACAGAATTTTGCCCTTGCATAAATACATTCGCTGCTTGTATTTGTATACCCATTTGCATTTGTCTTCCAAATCCTAAAAAGTAAGATATAACAACAAGCATCAAAGGTTTGTTGTCTTTGAATACAAACCACATATCCTTAAATGACATTTTTTCTGCCTTATATTGCACTCTCTCTTTATTCTTAAAGAAAATTAGCGAAAACATCAAGCAACCTAATAAAGCGATTACTATAGCAGTTACTAAAAATTCTAAAGAACTTATTGGGTCGTCATTAGCTGTAAATACTTTAGAACCACCCGCAACACATATACATACTATAGGTACTATTGCCCCTGCTGCCGCAAATCCAATTGCCTTAAATGTGTTAGCAATACTAACAACATCAGTTCTTTCAGTAGAACTTGGAGTAAGCACGGAAGCAATACCTTGAGATGGTACATCGCCTAATGTCATAGACAAGCACCATAATAAATTTGTTATAAATATGTATACGTATAAACCAGCTCCGCTAAAAGGAACTTTTATAAATATTACTATAGTTAGAAGAAACAAAGGTATCAAACTATATAGAATAAATGGTTTTAGTTTGCCGTGTTTGCTTTTGTTGCGGTCAATCAAATTGCCGACAATCGGGTCAAATCCAGCACTAACAATTTTACCTATTAAAATTAATATTCCGACAACTGCTAAACTTGCGCCCATAATTGAGCCATAAAATTCAGCTTGATAACTATTCAAAAAACCTATAATAAGTTGGAATCCAAACAAACCTACCGAATATGCCAAAACTTCAGATAAGCTCATAAATTTTTTGTATCTTGGCTTTTTCTCCGCTTTACCCATTTAACCAATGTCCCCCAATTAATTCTATTTAATGAAAAATGTTTATTTTTACAATAAAACATAAGTTTTTTATAATTTCACTAATATCATAATATTACATTATTGGATATATATTTGTCAATATAGCTTTTACTAATTTTGACTTAATGACGAAAGTGTCTTAATTATTTTTTCAAAACCGTCATTTAGGTTATCCATATCAATGACTGCTTTTTCCATAGGACACATATCATTTCCCTCTCTATTTATTATCATAGGGACTTTTTTATCGTAAAAGGCAGTTATATTATATTTTTGTAAAAGCAAAAATCCGCTTTCACTCATAGTTTCTCCATAAACTTCTTTTACCCCACTTAATATAAGTATTACACTCGCTGCTTTACCTATTATTTTATCAACAACAGTACTATTTTTCAAAATGGATTTATTGTTTATATAAATATTAGTAAGTGCACCTATCCCTCTTATATTACTTTCGTGCAAAACTTCGCCATCTCTTTCTATATATAAGCATACATTTTCATTTAAGTGTTTTTTCAACAATATGTTTCTTTCCAATTAATAACTTCCTTTTTATATTTATTCTTATTTATAATAACATATAATTATATATTTTAATACAAAAAAAAATGTCACATAACTACCCTTAAAGGGTTATGCAACACTTTTTTATTTTGAGATTAGATTTTTATTTGTTTATAAGAATATTACTATTCAGCTATAAATGCTACAGCTTTCTCTTTGCCCATAGCTATTATTCCTTCTTTGGTATATGGAGATTCTGCTCCGCCATTTGTATATAGGAAATAAGAGCCTTTATCATCTTGGTACAAAGTTTCTTCGTATCCTGCGTTATCGCCAAAACTGCCTACAGTATTCTTTTTTACTAATGTAGCGTTATCTGTGTCATAAACTTTCTTTCCAACTTTCTTTTTCATAAATTTATATCTCCTTATATTAATAATTTATTATTAATTACATTATAAGCCAATAATAAAGCTATGTCAAAAGAATTTAACTAAGTAAATAATAAAAATACAAAATTATATTTACTTATTTTTTACATATCATTTTTTCTATTGAGCTAATAAATTTACCATAATTTACAAACTTTCACCATATAAATTCTAGCACTTACACCATTAAATCATTCTTACACTTTTACTATAATTGTTATTTAAGTGTGATAAATTTTTCAGTTGTTTTTCCTTTGGTAAAGACAAATTTTTCTTCATCAAAAAAGTCTATTGCCTTTTTATATCCGAAATTCTTGAAGTTAAATTGTGGATATGCTTGATATATTTTTTGTATCAATAAAGCTAATTCTATAGGTTTGTTATAATCTTCAAGAATTTTCATTGCAAAATCTTCTATTTCTTCTTTAGAAATTACATTTTCATCTTCTTCTATACTTATACTGATATCTTTTTCTTTATTATCTTTTATTTCCTTGATGTCTTTTATCTCTTCTTTGACTTCTTTGACTTCTTCTTTTATCTCTTCTTTATTTACTTTTATTTCCCTAACTTCTTTTATTTCTTCTTTATTAACTTTTATCTCTTCTTTTATTTCTTTTTCTTTATTTACGACATTATTCGTTATTATTGGATTATTTGGTTTCTTCTTAATTTGGGTATTTGGTTTATTATTGTTATTCAATTTTTTTAATGTTTTTCCACTTATTTCTTCCAAAATAAAGAATCTATCACAACAATTTACAAAAGAATTTGGTGTTTTCCTTTCGCCCGCACCTATTACAAATTTATTGCTTTCTTTAAGTCTTTTAGCAATTCCTGTAAAATCGCTATCACTTGACATTATGCAAAAAGCATCTACAGAACCACTATATAAAATATCCATTGCATCAATTACCATTCGGGAATCGGTTGCATTCTTGCCAACAGTATAGGTATATTGTTGTACTGGAGTAATTGCATATTTATTTACTACATTTTTCCAACCTTCTGACGCATTTTGCGTAAAATCTCCATACATTCTGCGATAAGTTACTTTACCTAGCACAAAAAGTTCTTTCATTAATGCATTTATATATTTTGATGAAACATTATCAGTATCTATCAATAATGCTATTGTATAATTTTCATTTTTCATAAAAGTCTCCTAATTTATTCTACTCTTAAGCAATCTACAACATTTTTCTTTGAAGCCCTAAAAGCTGGTATCAAACCCGAAACAACATTTATAAATAAACTTATAGCTATTAATATAATAGCATGAATGGGATTAAGATGCAATAGCGATGGTACTCCAAATCTACTACTAATAATAAAATTACCAAGTGGTAAAAGAGCATACGCTATCCCCACGCCAAATATCCCGCTAACCAATCCTATCAGAAAGTTTTCCGCCACAAAAACTGTTACTATATCTTTTGCTCTAGCACCCAAACTTCGCAATATGCCTATTTCTCTAGTTCTTTCTATTACTGAATTTGTAGTTATTACGGATATCATAATAGAGGAAACTACAAGCGATATTGATGCAATAGCTACAAGTAAAGCTGTCGCCATATCCATAGCGGTATTCATATTATGATTTACCATTTCTGAAAAATCAAAATAGTTTACTTCCCCTGCACCTTCAGGCAAATTGTTATTCCATTTTTTAATATAATTTTTAACTTTATCCTTATTACTATTAGAACTTGGATAAATATTTATAAAATATGGTACTACATCCACACCCAATCCTTTAAGAAAGCTTGAACTATTTAATTTGTTAGTTACTGCAAATTCTATAATGTTTTCGGCAAGATAATGGTCTTCCGGCATTGTATTGTTAAAAACTGTTTTTGCTATTCCATTATCAATAAGTTCTTGTTGTGCTTTTGCTATTTGACTATTATGCGCATTATCTCTAGCATAAATACCTAAATCAGAGGTATAACAAACATTATTCCCCTCAAATGTGGCCGTTGAATTTGGCTTGTTACGCAATATCCCTACTATTTCTAAATCAAGATTGTTTTCATTTTGATACAAAGCTTCTAGATTATCATTATTTGCCTTAAATGAAGTCAAACTTTCAGGGTCGTTCTGCTTATAATAATCGTTATTGTTCACAAATTTGTATTTTGTACCAATAATCTCCTTAAAAGAAAGGTCACTACGCAAAAATTTATTACCTTTATCATTTATTCTTATAGTACCATCTTCATTTCTTTCATATATATCAATGCCAAAATTTTTCAAGGCGTCTTTGCTCACTTCATTATCTTCGTTAACAACTAGCACTAATTCATTTTTATTTTGCGGATAATGCCCTTCCATTACATCATAATATTTTAGCATAAAATCTTCATCGCCAACTAATTGATGCCAATGCATAGGCTCCATACCGTGGTCGCCTAATACAGTAGTAACCAATTCTATAGCTCCGGGACTTGCAGCTTTATCAACTACTTCTCTATATCCATAATTACCACTTTCTTCTATACCATAATTAATAATGTGCATATCTGTACCATAATAGTAATTTATAGCATTGCACCACTCTGGATTCATTTGTCTAATATAATTATCATAATCTTCGGAAATATCGTTTTTACTTAAGGCTTTCATTAAAATATCCATAATATTGCCCATAGTCATTACATTATCCGAACTTGCTACTATATTAATGTCACCATCTTCAGGAAAAGACCCTTTTTCCGATTCCATAGAATATCTTAGCATTACATCTGTCATAACTTCATAGTCGACATTATATTCATAAACACCGACCGGAGCCGCTGAAAGAAAAGTCGATTCCATCATATCCATATATATATTAAAGCCATAAGAAATAGCCAATACCAAACTAAGCCCAATTATACCTATACTTGCAGCAAAAGAAGTTAGGAAAGTACGACCTTTCTTAGTTTGCAAATTTCTACCGCTTAACGATAATGCCGTACCAAAATTCATTGAAGTGCGAGCATTGCCATTAACTTTTTTTTGCTTTTTTCTTTTTATAAGTTTATTTATTCCTAAATTCGATATTATTTCTTTGGACTTTTGGTCTATCGCTTCCCAAAGTTTTTTCTTTTCTCTTTTTTTAAGTTTTTTATCAATAATTTCTTCGTTTTTGTCTATTTCGCTATTATATGGATTGCTATCAGATACCACTTCACCATCACAAAACTTAATAAATCTAGAACAATAGTTTTCAGCTAATTTATCATCGTGAGTAACCATAATTACTAGTCTTTCTTTACTTATTTCTTTAAGTAAATCACATACTTGATAACTTAACTCGCTATCTAATGCCCCCGTAGGCTCATCAGCAAGAATAATTTTTGGGTCATTAACTAATGCCCTAGCAATAGCTACCCTTTGCATTTGACCGCCTGATAATTGATTTGGTTTTTTTTCAATTTCAGCTGACATATCTACTCTATCAAGAGCTTTTATTACTTTTAACAATCTTTCTTTTTTATTTTCACCTGACAAGGTCAACGCAAGTTCTACATTTTCTCTTACTGTTAGATGTTGAATTAGATTATAACTTTGAAAAACAAAACCAATTGAGGAATTACGATAAGCGTCCCAATGCGTATTGCTAAATTGTTTAGTCGAAACATTACCTATAGTAATATCACCCGAAGTATATCTATCCAATCCGCCTAGTATATTAAGTAAAGTAGTTTTTCCGCAACCCGATGGACCTAAAATACCTACAAATTCGTTTTCTCTAAATTCTAATGATACATTTTTTAATGCGTGTACCACATTATTGTTGGTAGGATAATCCTTAACTATATTAGATAATTTTAACATAAATTTCTCCTCAAATTATATATTTCTCCCCATTTAATCCTAATATTAATAATATAATTATTATATTGATAATAATACAATAAGTCAAATATATTATACTTCATTAATATCTAAGTGTTTGACATACCATATTACTTATATTAGAATAAAATCTATCAAATGTAAAAAAGGTCGATAAAACACTTTATGCAATTAGTTGTTGGCGATATTACCGTTACCGTATTATATAAAAGAGTAAAGAATATGCGAATTACCATAAAAAGCAATCAAAATATGGTAATTCTTACTATGCCAAATAATTACAAAATTGAAAAAGGAATTACCTTTATTAATCAAAAATCAGATTGGATTCATAAAAACTTAGATAAAAAATTAATTTATACTTTGCCTACTAATTTTGAAATGAACCAAAGTATTTATATTTTTGGTAATAAATATCCGATAATTCGGAAAGAAACCGACAAATTATCAATACGCTTTGACAAAATTTCCGTTATTATAAACTGTCCAAAATCTACTTTAGATACACAAATAGTCACTTTAATAAATAAGTTTTATAAACAATTAGTAACAATAGAAGTAAATAACCGTTTGGCAAAATGGGAAAATAAATTAAACTTGTATTCTAATAATTGGTATGTTCGCACAATGACTTCAAAATGGGGTAGTTGTAATATAAAAACAAAAAGACTTTGTTTTAACTCTTTATTAGCAAAATTCCCTATAGAATGTCTTGATTATCTTATTATCCACGAATTAGCACACCTAAAATATCCTTATCACGACAAAGATTTTTATAACTTTGTAGCAAAATTCTGCCCTAATTATAAATTATTACGCAAAACATTAAAATACTAATCTAGATGCCTACGCCATTTACGGGTATTTCCACTGTTTCGATAATCATTATTTATTGTATTCATAAGCAAATTGTCATCTAAATTATCGCCAAGGCTTTTTCTGACAAAATTATATAAATGTTCGCATTGATAATAAGCCGACATACCTCGTTTTGTAAGATTGTTTTCTTCAAAATACTTTGATATTTCATAGAAAAATTGATATGGAGGAAAATATTTAGGAATAAGTAACCGCATTGTATCAACAAAACGCCTGCTATTATAATACAAACCTAACATTTGTTCCATTTGCATCAATTCTTCCATTTCCTCTTTAGTTATATAATCATTACTAATAACTTGATAAGGTGGTTTATCGTTAATAACAAAATCCGACCTTTCATCATAAATTACAGAACCTTTTAATATTTTAAGAAAACCTAATTGTACACAATCGGTAAAAATTAAAAATAGCCTATCAAACCCTTTTTTGAAACTTTCTAAACTTTCAAAGGGAAGTCCTGCTATCAAATCTGTATGGATATGCATATTCCCCATTTCTACCAAATTTTTCAAATTGTAATCAATTCTATCTAAATTAGCAACTCTGCAGACAGCTTTTAGTGTATCTTTATTATAAGATTGTACACCTATTTCAAATTGGAATAATCCCATCGGTGCTGACTTTACTACATCAAGCATTTCATCGTTAAAAAGCTCGGGTGCCATTTCAAAATGGAAATTAGTACCACTACTTCCAAATTTATCTATTATGTACCTAAAAATTTCTGTAGCCCTTTTAATATTGTAATTAAATGTGCGGTCTACCATTTTTATTTGTTTTGGATTTTCGCTCATTAATATATCTAGGTCACTAATTACCCTTTCCAAACTAAAACTTCTTACTCCGTTAGTATTTGCCGACATACAATAGCTACAATGAAACGGACAACCTCTTGTCGTTTCCATATATAGTATTTTGGTTTTGCCTAAAAGTGAATATTCCTTAGTATAGGGTGTTATTATGTCATCTAAATTTTTGACTGTTCCTACTTCAATTATTTTATCAAATTTTTTATCGCCTAATTTTATACTTGTTAGTAATTGACCAAAAACAAAATCACCCTCGCCTTTTATTATATAATCTACCATATTAAGATATCTATCTTCATCAAAAGCGACCTCATAACCGCCCATAATAATTTTGCAATCGGGTAATTTTTCTTTAAGAATTGGCAAAAGAATACGAACAAACTTTATATTAAAAATATAACAACTAATAGCAATAACATCTGGTTTTTTTATTACTATTTCTTCAATTAATTTATCTAAATTAATATTTACATTGGTTTCTAATATTTCAACTAACTCTTCACTATTGCTCACTAGGTATCTAGGGGCTAGTAAAGTATGAATATATTGTGAATTAATACTTAAAAATAATGTTTTCATCTATTTCTCTCTTATATTTCCTCATAAATTATGCCCAAAAATAATTAATATTTGGGCACATTTTGTTTATTTTATTAGCAATTTATTTTATAAATTATTTATAAATTATTACAATTGCATCTTTTTTGCATTTGGTATAACAAACACCACACCTAATACATTTTTCTTCATCAATTTTGTAAGGGTGTTTTATTATTCCATCAATTGCATTAGCTACACAACTTCTTTGACACAAGCTACAGCCAATACACTTTTCACTATCTATATATATTTTTTTAATAATTTTTTGGTCTGGTGTAGGACTTATCGCTAGTGCCATACATTGCTCGGCACAACAACCGCAACCTGTACATTTAGCTGGGTCTATAGAATATAAATCGTTATTGTCTTTAGAAATTGCATCAAACATACACAAAAACTGGCAATAACCACATTTTGCACATAAACTTTTATCTATTACATAAGCCATATTCAATTTACCTCATATTATTTTATAATATATATTATAGCATATTCCTAAAAATAATGCCACCCCCCAAATTTTATATATTTGTTTGTATATTTTGTAATCAATTAGGCAATAAAATAAATATCAAAAACAAATAAAAAATATTGGAGGATATTAATGAAACTTATTGATAGTAAAACTTATTTAAATTTAGCCAAATCCTATGCGGGGGAAAGCCAAGCCCGTAATAGATATAATTTTATGGAATATGGCGCAAGAAACGAAGATTATGTAGCAATGGCAGAAATGATACAACAAGTAGCTTATAACGAATTTAACCACGCTAGAATGTTCTATTCCTTTATCCAAACCGCTTGTAGTGACACCATAACCAATATTGATGTATGTAGTGGTTATCCATTCAGAGAAAAATGGAATTTACTTGATAATCTAAAATTTGCTATGGAAGATGAGGAAAACGAAGCAACAACTATCTACCCAGCCTATGCAAAAACTGCTCAAGAAGAAGGATTTACTGATATAGCTAATTTTTATAAAAACCTTATTCAGGTAGAGAACTGTCACAGAATGCTATTTGAACAACTTTACAACCAGATGAAGAGTGGTACACTTTATAAAAAGTCTAATCCTGTAAAATGGAAATGTCAAGGCTGTGGTTATGAACATACCGCTAAAGAAGCCTTTAGTGTTTGTCCAATTTGTCAAGCAAAACAAGGTTGGGCTATGCTCAAAATAGAAGATAACGCTTAATAATTTTGCTTTTATATTTATAAAAGACATAAAACTTGCACTAGCCTAAGTTAGCTAGTGCAAGTTATTAATATGTATAAATTATTTTATTTTTATTGCCATACAAGTCATATCATCTAGGTTGTTACCACCTAGTCTTTGTGCGTTTTCTACAATTTTATTAGCCACAAATTGTGGATTGTCGTATCCTGTTTCACTTAATAATTCTGATACATTATCTTCATTTATAAAATCCGCCACCCCGTCACTTATCATAATAAATATTTCTTCTTTATTCATTTTCCTTGTTTGGATATTTGGCTCGCAATCCGCAACTATCCCTATCGGTAATGAGTTCCCGCTTATGACCTCACACCCATTTTTTGAATACAAATAGCTTTCTCTCCCACCTTGTTTGATTATATCAATATCGCCTGTTTGGGTATCTAAAATCAATATATCGAGTGCGCTAAAATCTTCTTTTAGTCTAAATGCAAGTAACTTAGATACCATCGTTAGCACTACCGAATGTTGATATCCTGCCTTATAAAAAGACTCTATTAGTATAATTATATTATTTGCGGTTTCATACGCATTTTGTCCGCTTCCCATACCATCGCTAAGAACAAACATTACCTTATCTTTTGCTATTCTCACAGCTTGCCTTGTATCTCCACACTTGTCTTCTTTGGCTTCACCGCACTCGCCATAACACACAGTAAATTTTGGTGCGGGAGCTAAATTTAGACTAACCATATTATTAATTTCATAGATGCACGAATTGATAATCATTTTCCTATTAATTATTTCACTTATTATTTTGGGTATAATATTTTTTTCACTGTCTTTCTCCCTAACTACCAAATTTACCTCTTCTATATTCTTATCTTTTCCATAAACCACTACATCGGAAGCAACAACATTACTATAGCTAAGAGTATCAATAATTTTAGTTTCTAAATTTGTATCATAAATAAATCCCTTATTTACTTCACTAGCAAGTTTTTGCATAAGCTCGGATACTCCGCCCATTTGACTTATTAGCATTTCACGCCCTTCCATAAGCCCTTGTAGTTTTATTTGAGCCTCTTTCTTGTTATAAACACATTCATTCACAGTAGATACTAGATTTGGCAACATTATGCAATTATCGCTTAACAAAACATTTGTATCTAGCAAAGTTACTTTGCCCCTTTCAAAAGCTTTTTTTACCAAACTAATTATGCAATTATATAATTCGCCATTGTTTTTTATCTGGCAAATTTCTCGATTTCGGCAACAGCCACAAACTTTCATACTTATTTCATTCGTTACGCAATCTACTTCATTTGTCCCGGAAAGTTGCTCACTTACAAGTATTCTACGCATATCTTCAAATGCTTTTGCTACATAATTAATTCGAATAGCTACCGCCTCTCTATCTCGATTAACAACAGTTCTTAGTGCAAATTTGCCTTGATATATTTGTTTGTATTTATTCAATAGATTATATAACTTTTGAGGGACAAACAAACTAAGCAAACAGCCCACAAGTACTGGTGAAATTACCTTTATTGTGATTGGCGTAACTAAAAAATGCCAAGATATTAAAAAACCTACAGCCAGTGCTAATGCACTAAAATATTTATTTGCTCCATAAAAAATCAAACAAACAATACCCATAATTGCACTAATTGCCAATATATTTATATCTAAATTGGGGACGCAGCCGCCTATTCCTAAAGCAATAGCTATAAAACAAGCTTTTTCTTTCAATAAACCCTTGCCTATCAAAATTATTAAACTTGCTATTGCAAAATAAATATTTATATCATACGGATTAAGTGTAGCAAGTCCAATTGCTAGCACCGACATACCGATAAGAATAGCTATTTCTTCTTTTTGGCTTAATCTATATTTAAGCCCACGCACTAATATAGGATACAAAAACACAATACATATATACAAAAATCCTTGCGTTAGAAGTATACCTGCTATTATATAAATTAATTGTTCTATTCCTTTAGCAAAAAAAACTATTTGAGGAATTTCACATAGCAACAAAAGCAAATTTATCTCTAACATAATAAACTGTTTTTGAATTCGATAATGTATCATTTTGAATATGCAAATAATAACAATAATAAATGCTATACAAATTAAGTACTCTATCGAAAAAGCAAAAATTAATGAACTTGCTACGTAAATAGGTAAAATAATCACCACTTTTTCTCTACAATAAATTAGTGCTAGCAAAAAAGCTAATCCTACTCCGTGAAAATGCAATACACTTTCACTTATACATAATAAAGAAAATATTATAATATAAACAACAATTTTTAATAAAGTTTTTTTCGTCTTGCCCATAAATTTCTCCAGTTTTGATATCATAATAAAGCTAATATGCTAAAAAAGATTGACTAATAATGAAGAATATTAGTAAAATTTTGAAAAAGTTTTGATTATACGCAAAAAAAAATTGCCTTTAAAAGCAATATTCAATAATTTTTTATTAATTTGTTGTAAGAATTTTGATATTAATACTAGTTTTGAGTGCCTAACCTTAACCCTGATACAAGATGTAACGGTAATAAGAAGGGGGTTGCCGAAATTACCGTTCCTGTTCAGGGTTTAGGTAAGCTTTTCGCTTTATTTTACTGAATTAATCTTATTCTAACAGGTGCTGAAGCCTGCAAAAATAGAATAAGTAACATCTTCAATAAAAAAAGCCATCCATCTAGATACAATACATTCCTAGATAAACGGCAACTGGCTACCCAACGAGGGGCCCTATAGCTTTGCGTCCTTACCTTGCGATAAGTTTGCTATTAACTTAAATTTATACTCAAAAAAAAGTTTCATTTATGAAATAAATAATTAGGGTAACTATCTCTTTCAATATCTATAGTTTACATTATCCTTTATTTTTTGTCAAGTATTATTTTTTTATAAATTTATTATTTGGGTTTTTATGAAATTAGATTGCTATAATATTTGCTTTTATACATAATAATTAGATATAATAGTAAATATAAGGAGCTTAAAAAAATATGTCAACTAATTCAATAACTAGAAAAATCACAATAACAGGACTTTGTATAGCTTTAGGAATAGTTTTGCCTATTGCCTTCCATACAATTGCAGGAGCAGGTCAAATATTTTTGCCTATGCATATACCTATAATTATTTGTGGTTTTGCTACAGGTCCGCTTTTTGGTTTGTTATGTGGGATAGCTTGTCCTATTATTTCTTCACTTACTACTGGTATGCCACCTATGGCAGTTTTACCGGGAATGGTGTTTGAACTTGCAGCCTATGGCTTTGTATCAGGACTTATGTACCGCATAATTCATTCTAAAAATAATTATATCAAAATATATGTATCATTAATTATTGCTATGATAGTAGGTAGAAGCGTATCTGGATTTGTAAACGGTGTTATATTCAGTCGGAATGCATATTCTTTTGCTACTTGGATACAACTTTCATTTGTCGTTGCTATACCCGGTATTTTTATTCAATTGCTTTTAATCCCTATATTAATAAACGCACTTATAAAATCAAGATTTCTTGATTTTGAAGATGAAAACATATTGGGCTTACCTCGAAGAAATAAAAAATACTCTAAACTTAGTCAAAAATATTTTGACAACCTAGCAAACGAAGCTAAAAATAATCTTACAATTAAAGAAATTGATAAATTATTAGAAATTATTGATTTGCCAAACAATTGCAGCGTACTTGATATAGCTTGTGGTACGGGTGTACTTGATAATGCACTTATAAACAAAGGTGCTAGCAAGGTAGTCGGAATAGATTTATCAAACAAAATGATTGACATTGCGAAAGAAAACCATACAAATCAAACTAATATAGAATATATAGCAAAAAATTTTTATGAATTTAATCGTAACAATTTTGATGTGGCAATTATCTTTAATTCTTATCCGCATTTTATAGATAGAAAAAGTTTTGCTAAAAAACTTGATAATTGTTTGAAAATTGGCGGAAAATTTGTTATATTACATGACATAGGAATAAATGCTGTAAATGAATTTACTAAAGATAGAAAAATGAGTCAACCACTTGACTCCGCTATAAATGAATCCAAATATTTTGCAAATAATTTTGACATCAAACAAATTATTGATGAGAACAATTTTTATGCAATTATTGGACAAAAAAAATAATAAGAGGTAATAAAATGATTAATCTTCCAAAATATGTCTATCCCGATTTTACAAAAGAACAATTTGTTAATGCTCCCGATGCAACACTAATTAAAAGTGAGCTTGATGGTACAGTAGCCGAAAATTATCACGCTACTACCATTTATCCTACCTTTGTTAAAATAAACGGAACTTGGATACTTGCAAAAAAAAGTCGTATGGACTGCGTACTTGTAGTTGATAATGATGATACAACAGTTCGAGTAGTTGAATTCCGTAATATAAAAAAGGGCGACAAGGTAGTTATTGGTCGCAAAGAAGATGGACAATTAGGAATTTATGTTGATTTTAATGCTTTTATCGAAATACCAGAAAATAGCCAAGAAGCATTTTCTTTCCGTCAAGGGCGTTCTCGTGAAACAGCATATTCACAAGATTATGATAAATTATATGATATTTTGCGTTATGATAAAGAAAATGGATATATAGTATTTGTTTGTGGTCCTGCCGTTGTATTCGACCACGATAGCCGTTTAGCAATGCAAAGACTAGTAGAGAATGGATATATAGATGCAATTCTTGCCGGCAATGCTTTTGCCACGCACGATTTGGAAGGCAGTTTTTTCAATACTGCACTAGGGCAAGATATTTATACCAAAAAAAGTCAAATTGCGGGTCATTATAATCATATAGATGTTCTTAACCGTGCTAGAAAATCAGGCAGTATATCCAAACTTATTGAAGATTACAAATTAGATAGTGGCGTTATTGTAGCTTGTGAAAAAAACAATGTACCTTATGTACTTGCAGGGTCAATTCGTGATGATGGACCATTACCTTGTGTAATTGCCGATGTATACGAAGCTCAAGATAAAATGCGTTATCATATACAGAAAGCAACAACAGTAATTGCATTAGCTACTCAATTGCATACAATAGCCGCAGGTAATATGACTCCTTGTTTTCAAGTTTTAGAAAATGGCGATATTCGTCCTACATTTTTCTATACTGTAGACATAAGCGAGTTTGCTGTAAATAAATTGCGTGATCGTGGCAGTTTGTCCGTCAATAGCATAGTTACAAATGTACAAGATTTTATGGTTAATATGACAAATAATCTATTAGATAAATAATTTAAGATAAATATATTAAGATAAAGGAGTTATAATGGAAAATCAAACAATTTTAATTCTTGACTTCGGTGGACAATACAAAGAACTAATAGCTCGTAGTATTAGAGAAATGAATATATATGCGGTAGTTAAATCTGGAAGCATAAATAGTGAAGAAGTTAAACAAATAAACCCGATAGGAATTATTCTTACTGGTGGACCTAACAGTGTCTATGGAGATAGTGCGTTAGATTTTGATAGTCAAATTTTTAATTTAGGTGTTCCTGTATTAGGAATTTGTTATGGTATGCAACTTATGTGCCATACCTTAGGCGGAGTCGTAGGGAGTTGCAATGTAAGCGAATTTGGTGTAGTAAGTGCAACACTTAATACCACTTCTGTTCTTTTTAACAATGTTTCTACCACAACTAAAGTACTTATGTCGCACTCTGATAGGGTATATAAAGTGCCTAAAGGATTTAATGTTTTGGGCAAAACTTCTCGTTGCCCTATTTGTGCAATGGGAAACAATGATAAAAAATTATTTGGAATACAATTCCACCCTGAAGTAGAACTTAGCAAGGAAGGAGCGACTGTACTTCGTAATTTTGCTATAAACATTTGCAATGCTTCTTGTGATTATAATATTGATGACTATATTCAAACCCAAATAGAAAAAGTACGTAAGCAAGTCGGCGATAGCACCGTTATTTTAGGACTTTCCGGTGGCGTAGATAGTTCGGTTTGTGCAACACTTCTTTCTAGGGCAATAGGCAAACAATTAGTTTGTATTTTTGTAGACCACGGTTTGATGCGTTATAAAGAGGGCGATGAAATAGAACAAGTTTTTTCTAAAATGGATTTAAAATTTATTCGTGTAAATGCAGAAGAAAGATTTTTATCTAAATTAGCAGGAGTTGTTGACCCCGAAACAAAAAGAAAAATAGTCGGTAAAGAATTTGTTGAAGTTTTCAAAGACGAAGCAAAAAAATATCCTAATGCTAGATTTTTAGCACAAGGCACTATTTATCCTGACATAATTGAATCAGGTGGCAAACATAATGCAGTTATCAAAAGTCACCATAATGTGGGCGGACTTCCTAAAGAATTAGGTTTTGACGGTGTTGTAGAACCTCTAAACGGGCTATTCAAAAATGAAGTTCGTTTAATGGGTAAAAAACTTGGACTTCCTGATTTCCTTATCCAAAGACAACCGTTCCCCGGTCCTGGTCTTTCTATTCGTATAATCGGCGATGTAACAAAAGAAAAATGCGACATACTTAGACTTGCTGATTTTATTTATCGTGAAGAAGTAGTAAAAAGCAAAATAGATGTAAGTCAATATTTTGCAGTACTAACTGGAGTAAGAACTGTCGGCGTAATGGGAGATTATCGTACTTATGATTATCTAATAGCTTTACGAGCAGTAAAAACAAGTGATTTTATGACTTGCGATTATGTCGCATTACCACATAAACTCCTCAAAAGGATTTCTACTAGAATTGTCGATGAAGTAAAAGGTGTAAATAGAATTGTCTATGATATAACCTCCAAACCACCAGCAACGGTAGAATGGGAATAGCAAAAAAAGCCCTAATTTTTAGGGTTTTTTTTATACTTGCCATAAATAACATAAAATTGTATAATAATAATATAGGGTTTACTAAATAAGAGAGGAAAATAAATTGAAAAATAAAATATATGAATTTCTTAGTAACGAAAAAAAATTTTTAGAACAACTTCCTTCCGGTTTATGTATTTATCAAATTGTTGATAACAAACCTTATGCCATTATTGTTTCTGACGGGTGTACTAAAATTTTCCATGAGAGCAGAGAAGAAATAATCAAAGTATTTAATAATGATATGTATGTTGACACTCACCCAGATGATTTAGAATATGTGCTTACTACTGCAAATGATTTTATAAAAAATGGTGAAAATTATAATTGTACCTATCGTTCTAAATTGCACGGCACTAACCATTATTCTTGGCTTAATGGAGCAGGTTCTTTCTTAACAATGTCCGATGGCACTCGTTTAGCATATATCACTTATACCGATATAACTAATATTAAAGAAAATTTGATTGCACAACAATTAAAAATGCAACATACAAATATCCTTCTTAATAAAATAATGGAAACTACTCAAACTGCTATTTTTTGGAAAGATGCAGATTTAAAATTTTTAGGTGCAAATAAAGCATTTTTAGATTATTACAAAATTTCTTTTGATGAAATTTTCGGAAAAACTGATGCTGAAATAACTTGGGACAATGTTTACCCACCATCGCAAAATGATGATTTGCAAATATTAACAGGTAAAAAAGTTTTTCGTTTAAATGAAAAATGTATAAAAAATGGTAAAACAAGCTATATAGTAACTAATAAAAGTCCCATTTATGAAAACAATAATATTGTTGGCTTAGTAGGTAGCTTTGATGATGTTACTGAAGAAGTACAGCAACGCCAACAAATTGAATTACTTAATGAACAACTTACACAAGTTATGGACAATTTACCTATCGGCGTAAGTTTGCACGAATATAACAGTATTAAAGGTCTTAGAACTATAAGTATTTCAGATAGTTTTTATAATTTACTAGGAATAACCAGCAAAAAAGACAAAGAATTTTGTATTTCAAAAACTTATTGTTGTTTACTCCCTAATGATGTAGAGTCAATAAAAAAAGACTTGTTTGAAGCTTATAAAAACAAATCTTACCAAATAGATAAAATTTATAGATTTAAAGAAAATCACAATAACAGTTATATATATATAAGAATTAATACTTCTGGCAAACTTAAAAAAGATGGCGACTTATTATTGTTTGCTAGCTATACCAATGTAGATAAGGAAACTAAATCCAAAATAGAACTAGAAAAAATGGCAATCAAAGATGGACTTACCGGTGTATATAATAGATATATGATTAACAAATTCTTACAAAATTCTTTAGAAGACTATAAATTTAAAAATATAAAATTCAGTATTGTACTTTTTGATATGGATAGATTCAAAATTATAAACGATACTTTAGGTCATATAGCAGGAGATAATATTCTTAAAGATTTTTGCAAGGTTGTTCTAAAATGCATAAGACATACGGATTATTTAGGGCGTTTTGGCGGAGATGAATTTATTCTAATTTGTAATAATGCAACCAAAAAAAATGCGTTAGATATTCTAAACGGTATGTCTGATAACATTCGTTCCAAACTAAAATTAACTGCAGAAATTGCGGACTTTTCTTATGGTATTGCCGAAGTATCCAATAGCGACACGGATATAGATTCTATTATCAATAGGGCTGATAAGCTATTGTATATCCAAAAAAATAGTAAATAAGCCTACAGCAATAACAATTATTATTTCTTAAAAATAATATTAAAGGTACCCAAAATAGCATTTTTGGATACCTTTATTTATGTTTATTATTAATTTATTTTACTACTATTACTTATCTATTTCCTTATGCAATTTTGTTTTTACAAGTTCTTTTCTTATATCAAACTCTTTTTTATTTATTTCAAATAAATTATTTCCCTCTGTGTCAATTGACACTATAAGTGGTCCAAAATGTTTTACTTTGAATATCCACATAGCTTCAGGCATTCCAAGTTCTAACCATTCCACATCAACAACTTCAGTCACACTATCGGCAGCAATAACGCCACAACCACCACAATAAAGACAATGAATAGCTTTTTCATTTTTACAAGCTAAAGCGGTTTTTGCACCCATTCCGCCTTTACCAATATAAACTTTGGCTTTTGATTTTTTTATAAATTCATCTTCGACCGGTTCCATTCTTCTACTAGTTGTTGGTCCTACGGATATTACTTCGTACTTTCCGTTTGTTTCTTTTATAATTGGTCCTGCGTGATAAATACCTAATCCGGCTAAATCCAATTTCGGTTTGTGTCCGCTAAGATAGTGTTTGTGTCCATCATCACGACAAGTTACTATTGTACCGTCTATAAATACAGTATCGCCTATCCTTAAATCTTTGATTTGTTCTAGAGTAATTGGTGTTTGTAAAATTTTCATAATTATTTTACCTCTCTATGCGAAACTATATTGTAAGATAAATCATTATTAATAATTATTTTACCTCTTCGAGTAGCCCAACAACCTACGCTTACGCCAACTGCCAAAGTAGCAGGGTGATGAGTTGCATACTCTATATGTACATCTAATACACTTTTATCCCCCATAAGCCCCATAGGTCCGATACCTACTTCATTAAGTCCATTTATAAGTTGCGTTTCTAGTAAGGCCGCTTTTTTGTTCTCATTGCGAATACCTACATTTCTTAGTAGTGCTTTTTTGGATAACATACCCGCTGTTGGTGCACAACAAGATAAGCCCACACCTACAATTAGTGGTGGACAAGCATTGACACCAAGATCAATTACTGTATCCATAACATAATCAACTATGCCCTTATACCCTTCTAACGGATACAAAACTTTTGCTCTACCCGGTAGTGAACAACCACCACCAGCTAAATATAATTGGATTTCTAATATATCCGAATTAGGCACTAGCTCATATTCGATAAGTGGAGTATTGCTACCACAATTATTGCCTGTATTTTTATCTTCAAAAAATTCTATAGCATTAGGTCGTAATGGTGTAGCTTTTGTAGCAGCTACTACTGAATTTTTAATTGTATTTTCTAAAATATCAATATATTTATTGTGCGTACCTACTTTTATAAAAAATTGCAAAATACCCGTATCTTGACAAAGTGGTCTTTTAGATATACTTGCCTTATCAATATTATCGAACATACAATCATATAGTTTGTTTGCACGCACATTAGTTTCGTTTTGTTTCATATCCTCAAGACAAGAAAGAACATCTTGCGGTAAATTAATCGCTACGGTACTAATGAAATTAGTCATTACTTCTTCTAACTTTTTTGTATAATCCATCGTTATTTCCTTACATTATTTTAATAATAAAATTATATATGATATTTTGCCATAAGTCAATTATTGTCTTATTATTATAATTGACATATCAAATAAATTGACACTAGCAAGTTAATTATGCTATATTTAGAATTATAATATATATAATAATTGTATATGTTATATAATAAAAAGATTAAATTAATTCATAATTTTAATCTAAGGAGTAATTTTTTATGTGCGGAATAATAGGATATATAGGCAATAATAGTTTTGAACCTCAAGCAAGAACTGCTCTAAATAGCCTCGAATATCGTGGTTATGATTCAGCAGGGGTTAGCTATATCTATAATAATAAATTAATAGTAGAAAAGAAAGTAGGAAATGTAAACAATCTTTTTGATAATATAACCATACCTGATGAAGTTCATAGCGGTATCGGACATACAAGATGGGCAACACACGGTGCTGTAAGTGCTATAAATGCGCATCCTCATATAAGTTTTGACAAAAAATTTAGTCTTGTCCACAACGGAATAATAGAGAATTATTCTTCTATAAAAAATAATATTTTAAGCGAAATAAAATTTAGAACCGATGTTGATACCGAAGTTATTGTAAACCTAATAGCCTACTACTATCAAACAAATAAAAATATGCTTGATGTTATTTTTCAAACAATAAAAACATTAGATGGCGCTTATGCTTTTTCGGTAATCTGTATTGATGAACCTTCAGTTATTTACTATGCAAAAAATGCATCACCTATGCTAATAGGCACTTCTGATACAGAAAAATTCTTAGCAAGTGATTTGGTAGGACTTTCATCAAATTGCAAACAATATGCATTAATTCCTGACTTAAGTTTTGGTAGTATTACTATTGATAAAGTAGATTGTTATGATTTTAATCAAAATCCAATTATATTAGATTATAAAGAAATAACAAACAGTGCAAAAACACCTCAAAAAGGTAATTACGATTATTTTATGCAAAAAGAAATAGAAGAAATTCCTTCAGTAATTACACGTACTTTACAATTTTATCTAAATAAAGATAATCCTTTTACTTCTACTTCCGATAGTTTTTGGGTAGGTATCGATAAAGTAGAATTTATAGCTTGTGGAACAAGTTTTCACGCTAGCAAAATAGGCTCTGCACTTATAGAAGACCACGCACTAATCGTATCAAGAGCTCACGTAGCAAGTGAATTTGTTTATAACCCGCCTATCTTAAATGAACGGACTATGTGTATATTTGTTAGCCAATCAGGTGAAACAGCGGATACCTTACACGCATTAAAATTGGTAAAATCAAAAGGTGCTAAAGCCGTATCAATAACAAATGTAATTACTAGTAGCATAGCATTACTTAGCGATGTTGTCCTTCCTCTTTCTGCCGGTGCAGAAGTTGCGGTTGCCTCAACTAAAGCATACAATGCACAAGTTGCTGTTATGTACCTATTATCCGAGTTTTTGAAAAAACGCAGTTTTGATACTACAGCTAAAGATATTATTGATATAGTTCTTACTCTAAATATGAAAAAAATGTGGGAAAATGCTAAATATATAGCTACAAAGATTTCCGATTCCAAATCGATTTATTTTGTAGGTAGACATATGGATTATATAACCTGTCTTGAAAGCAGTCTAAAACTCAAAGAAATTACTTATATACCTTGCGAGGCATACCCAGCCGGCGAATTAAAACACGGTACAATCGCACTTATTGAAAAAGGTACTATGATGATTGCTATCCTAACCGAGCCTAAATTGCTTAACAAAACCGCAAACATAATTGCTCAAGCAAAAGCTAGGGGTGCGGAAATAATTTATGCAAGCAACCTTACAAGTAAAGAATGGACTATTGATGCAAATAAACTTCTAGAATTGCCTCAAT
>JBAXZI010000028.1:0-21629 GCA_041670385.1 Clostridia bacterium
GGAAGGTATATACTCTTTTCTTAGATATTTGTATATCAATGAAAGGTCAACACCTAACACTTTTGACAAAGCTTCTGGTGTTGTTTTGTTATCGAACATTAGCTCGTTGATCCTTTCGGCAAATATTGACAAATTAACCATAAGTAAATCCTCCATTACTAATAATTATGGCCAACAAGTTCCAAAAATACTTGCATTTGGAATATGTTAGGACTATAATTAAGTTAATAATATAAGGAGGTGCAGTATGGAAAACAAATTGATTTATTCAATCGGAGAGGTCTTGATTATGGAGATAGAGGATATAGAGAATATTACTTATCCAAAAGAATATGAGCTAGAAGCTTTGAAGATTGAGACAAAAAACGGTAAGAGTTGGCAGTTAGCAATTGAGAGATTATAGCAATTATATTATACTGAAGATAAGAATGAAGAAAGAAAAAAATAAAAGTGTGGAGTTTAATATAAGAAAGGGTTATACTCTATAAACTTAAAAACCACCAGCTTAGCTGGTGGTTTTGTATTATTTTTAAGAAATTATTAATAGATTATTTATCTTCTTCATTATTTGTATCATTGTTTTTATCGGAATTATTTTCCTTTGGCAATTCTACAGTTTTTTCTTTATCATTATCTGGTTCTGCTTTAGTACCATCTTCTTTTTCAGTAACAATTATTGTACTTGCTTTGTCAAAAACAGGTTTGATTATTGGTGCTGGGATATCATAAGATTTTTCTTTTTCTTTTTTCTCATCGATATAAGCATTGATTTCATCAAATGATTTTCCACTCATAAGCATAGTAACTTCATCACCGTATATGGTTTCTTTGTCATATAATAATTTTACCATATTATCAAGTATAGTACGATTGTCACGCAAAACTTGTAGTGCTATTACATAATTATCATCAATAATTTTTTTGATTTCTTCATCAATTATGCTAGCAACTTTATCGCCATAACTATTTTGTGTTTGATAATCTCTACCTATAAATACTTCTTGGTCACCACCAAAGAATAAGTTAGGAAGTCTTTTACTCATTCCCCATTCACAAACCATTTTTCTTGCTATGTCGGTAGCTCTCTTTATGTCGTTACTTGCACCGGTAGAAATATCTTGAATTACTATTTCTTCACTAGCACGACCGCCAAGCATCATACATATTTCATCATTAAGTTTGTTATAAGTGATATGACTATTGTCATTTTTTGGTCTGCTTATTGTATAGCCTGCAGCTAGTCCACGAGGAATAATAGATACTTCTTGAACTGCATCACAATGTTTAGATAAATAACCGACTATAGCGTGTCCAGCTTCGTGATAAGCAGTAATTCTCTTATCTGATTCTGTCGTAACTCTAGATTTCTTTTGAGGACCTGCAATAACTTTATTTATGCCTTCTAGGATATCTACCATTAAAATAACTTGTCTATCATGTCTAGCGGCTAAAATAGCTGCTTCATTTAATAGATTTGCTATATCAGCACCAGAAAATCCAGCAGTTAGTCTAGCTAAGTTTTTGAAATTTACATCTGGTGAAATTGGTTTGTTACGAGAATGAACTTTGAAAATTGCTTCTCTACCTTTTACATCAGGACTACTAACATATATTTGTCTATCGAATCTACCTGGACGAAGTAAAGCAGGGTCTAATATATCTACACGATTGGTCGCTGCAATAATAATAATACCATCATTAGTATCAAAACCATCCATTTGTACAAGCAATTGATTTAGAGTTTGTTCTCTTTCATCATTACCACCGCCCATTCCTGCGCCTCTTTGTCTACCTACGGCATCTATTTCATCAATAAATATAATACAAGGCATAGTTTTTTTTGCTTGGCTGAATAGGTCACGCACACGGCTAGCACCTACGCCGACAAACATTTCAACAAAATCACTACCTGATATGCTATAAAAAGGAACATTTGCTTCGCCAGCAACAGCTTTTGCAAATAAGGTTTTACCAGTACCTGGAGGACCTACTAATAGTACGCCACGAGGTATTTTTGCTCCGATAGCAGTAAAACGCTTTGGATGTTTCAAAAATTCAACTATTTCTTTTAGTTCGTCTTTTTCTTCTTCAGCTCCAGCAACATCAGTAAATCTAATTTTTACATTTTGAGCTAGTTTAGCTTTTGTTTTACCAAAACTTAAAGCACCACCTGCACCATTACCTTTACCGTTCCCCATCATTGTCATAATTAGTACAATTGCTAATCCGCCTATAAGCACAAAGCTAAGAACAGAAATAATTGTTGACCAACTAATACCGCTGTTCGGGTCATTAAGTTGTACAAAAGGTTTTGTAGGTTGCGGAATTTGGCTGATTGCTTCATCAGATAAACCATCAATACTTTTGTTATATTCATCAAGAGATTCTAAATAATAAGTATCTATCATTTCACTTAAATCATTTCTTGAAGTAATAACAACATTAAAATCACTTTTTTTTGCACTTTGTTTGAAATCGTCTAAAGAATAACCATTAGCAATATCATCTTCATCACCTTCAATTTTATATAGCAATACTCTTGCTGAATAATTGTCTGACATAATAATTCCTGCTACTCGTCCTGATTCTAAGTAATTTTTGAATTCACTTTCAGCTTTTGTAGGAACTTTTTTTGTTTGGCTATTCATAAATAAGATTGCAAGTACAACTATAATAATTATTCCTACAGTTATATATATGAAAGATTTTTTTCCGTTTTTCTTATCCACTATTATCCTCTTTTAAAAAAAAATTATTTAGATTAGTATATCACATAAACAAATAATTTGGCAACTTAATTTTATATCATATTATATTATCGTGTTATATTATCATTATATTATCATTATATTATCATAGTATAGTATTCAAAAAATAATCTTAATTAATATTTTTTGATAAAATTTTAGTGATATGGAATACGCTAAGGGCAATCTTTTTGGAGAGCAATTCTATCGTTGCGAGAGAAGCTAAACTAAGTGCATCGAAATTATTCGAACTTTTTTTGGCAACTATACCTAAAATGGCGAGGTCACCTATCGTTTCTAAATTTTTATCAAGTGCTGCACCTGCACGCAAGCCATTTAGTGTATATTTGACTTTACCAATTTCTTTTTTATCACCTAAACACGCATCAATTGCTATAATAAGGCTTTCTTTATGATGTTTTCTTACAAAAGAAAGATAATCAGCATAGTTTAGTCCATTGACAGGTCTTAGGGTAGAGCCATACACAAAAGCATTTATATCATAATTATTAATAAGCAAATCGCCTACTTTCGGTCCAAGGCTATCACCTACTACAGATGTAGTGCCCACACATAATATTACAATATCTTTTTGATTATTATTCAACTTCATAGTTAATAATATTGACATAAATAAGCAGTGCAATACTCATAAAAATTTGTAATTTTATAAAACATTTTATAGGTTATAGGACTATATTAATAGAATATGATAAATAAATATATATTTATTAACAAAATAAGTTGCATAACTATTGACATTTTTCGAGTTTTGAATATATAATAATAGTAGAATTTTATAGTGTAGTAGTGTAATTTGTTTAGGAGGGTATTAAGTTGACTGGACTAATATTAGACATAATTGTGGCAGTAGTAGTAATATTACTAATTTTATTTGCACTTTGGAGAGGGGCTTACAAAATGCTCTTTGGACTAGTAAGTAGTTTGTGTGCAATTATTTTGGCTATTGTATTAGTCGGTACAGTAACTCAATTTATTGTACAAAAGACCACAATAGATGACCGAATAGCAACTGCTATTGACGCTCCCATTACTTCCAAAATACCCAATGCGAATGCAATGATTAGTTTTTATGAAATTGCTGGTGAGCAAAAATTAGGGTATACTGTAGAAGGCGAGGTACAACCATTTTCATCATTGTTAAAAGGTAGTGTATTATCGATTTTATCTAAGCCTATTGAAAGTATAATAAGTGATAAATTAAGTGACACTCAAGAAGTTGCGTTTGCTTCTATTTTAGTAGCAACCTTGGTAGGATATATTATGCTTGCGATTTCATTTGTAATATTGCTAATTATTTTATCAATTTTAATTCATATATTGATGGCTTTATTGAAAAAATTTGTTCAAAGGACATATCTAGGCAATTTTGTGGATAAACTACTCGGGGCGGTATTGGGTATAGTATTAGCCGGTATAATAGTTTATGGGGCATTAGCTATAATAAAATTATTAGGTACTTACGAATTTATAATACCAGTAAATAAATTAATTGATACTAGTACAATAACAAAATTTTTCTTCGAGAAAAACTTTGTATATAATTGGTTAGTTGCACATTTCAATATTAAGAACATTATTGATAGCATAATATCAAAAATAGGTGTTGCTTAATATAAATAGGAATATACCAATATTTGCGCAGGAGGCAAAATGAGATTTAGTACATATAATACATATACGACTAAAATTATAGCAATTATTTTAGCATTTGTTTTAGGAATAATTGTTGCTGTAGGCGCAGAAGCGGGAGTAGCATATTATTTTTTAACCAAGCAAGGCACACTAAAACAAGTGGAAACTGTTGCTAATAATAATGGAATTGCTGTTGATTTTGGTGCGGATATAGAAAACAAAACTATTTTAGAATGGAGTAAGCAACTTGCTCAAACTGTATCTAATCTAAGTTCTAACAAAATAGGCGATATAGAAAATGTTGTTGGTATGCCAGTAATTAGTGACAATATTAATGCTATGTTGGGTGTGGACAAGGATATTATTAAGGATTCCACTATAGAAAATTTAGGACAGCAACTTTCTAGCAATATGACTATGAGTTTAGCTAAGGAAAAATTGGGGATAGAATTTCCTGATATGCCATTATTTACAAATGAGGAGTTTTTGTCAAGTACTCTTGATATTGCTTTTGAAGATTTAGCTGATAAACCGCTTAATCAAATATTTACTATAGATGAAAACAGTAATGCGGCATTAAAAAGTTTGGCGAATGTTCCAATTAATGAATTGGGTGCGGAAGCGGGTGATAAGGCGATTAGTCAAAATTGTTTGTGCGATTTTATGGATATAACTGATACATCAAGTAAAACTTTACAAGCTCTTAAATATTGCACATTAAAATCTTATTATATCTATGATGAAGACGGTACTACTATTTCACTAGACGAATTTGGTAATAAAACATATCAAACAAAAGATATTATTGAAGGTGAAGGTGAAAGCGCTAGTACCTTAACTATACCTATGATGGGTGTATCAGATAAAGTAGAAATATTGAAAGTAGGTGAAGTTATTGACATAACTGAAAGTTCTCACGCTGTATTACGCAAAATGAGAATGCCAGTTGGAGAGGAAGACCCTACTATATTTGGAACGGAAAACTTGCTTGTTAACGAACTTGGCGGACAAAAGTTTAATGACTTGATAGATAATACAAAAATAGGTGAAATTATTGATGTTTATGAAACAACCACACCAGAACACGAGAAAAGCGAGCCAATACTTATAGCGTTGAAGGATACCAATATTGGCGGATTAAATACTAAAATAAAGGTTTTACAATTAAATGAGATATTTGATAATACGCAACTAACAAGCGGGGCATTAAGTTTGATAGAACCTACGACAACTCTTAGCAATATACCGGGTGCTATGACTTCTGCGGTGCTTGATTGTACAATCATTACACTAAAAGAAAAAGGACTTATTAATTCATCATCTTTTGTTAATATTAGTAGCATGAAAAAACAGCAACAATCGTTTATTTATAATAGTACTTTAAGTGGTGTATTGTCAGGAATGATTGGATTCATTGGTGATATCAAACAATTTAATAGTAGTGACCCATTGACGTTCCATTATATTGAAGATGCTTATACCAATATACAATTTAGCAATATAGAATTGGCTGACACTTATAATAGTTTGACCGAATTTGTAAATACTATAAATATAATTGGAACATATTCTAATGTATCTGCAGTGGGAGCTAGTGTCACAGTAACTATTGACCCGGTTGTAGATTCGCAATTTTATAATGCAACTGAAGATACTTATTATATACCTGTATTTAATTTAGATGAAGATATTACCTTTGATTTTGGTGGCACGACTATCAAAATGGAAGTAATGCTCAAAGACGGAACTAATTATTCTATATCCAGATATCAATATGCATATTATTATGGACCTAATGCAACTCATATACTCAGTGCAGTTGATACCTTAGAATATAGTCAGCAATAGAAATACAAAAAAAATACGGGGGAAACAATAAAAATTGTATCCCCTTATATTATTCTAGTATACAAAAGGGAAAAATTTTAATGAAAAATAAAAAAATTTGTAGAAAGGAGCTTTTTGAAAAAACAAAAAAGTTGTTTTTCAAAATGAATTGGTTATGTTCAGAAGAAGGCGAAGGTTATTTTAATAATCCTTTCAAAAAGTTCAAAAACGAATTTTGTCAATATAATAATAAGAATTTAATTTTACTATCTTCTGTAATGATTTTTGTTTATTGTTGTGCATTAGTCGGTGAATTTTCAGGAATAATTACTATCAATAGAGGAAATTTTGTAAATAGTATAGTTCTAATAAAAGTTATACAATTTGCTATTTTGATGTTGGGTATTCTTGTGGAAAGGAAAAAAGATAGTACAAGTAACAAGCAAATTTTAATTTATTTAGAAATTTTTGTAGTATATTTCTTTTTTATATATGTAAATATAACCAGCATAGAATATCCAGCAATTGCATTAATAGTTTTTATTGTTGGTTTACAATTGTTTTTTATTATTCCGCCAATTATTAATTTTATGATAAATACTATTGCTGTAGTAGTTTATATAGTGTTATGTTATTATCTTAAACATGATGCATATTTTTATGTAAATATGCTTAATGCCATAAGTGCATTATGTATAGGTTCTGTCGTAAGTTGGTCATTTGCAAATGCTAGAATAAAACAATTTAGATTGTTAAAAGAAAATGAAGTGTTGACTAAAAAGCTTATTAAATTGTCTAATACTGATTCTCTTACTTCAATTTGCAATAGAAGAAGATTTAATACGCAATTTGAATATATATTTGAGAAATGCAAAAGAGAGGAAACTGATTTTGCTTTCATAATGCTTGATATAGACAAATTTAAAGCTTTTAATGATAATTACGGGCATTTGATGGGCGACCAGTGTTTGCATAAAATAGGAATGCTTTTCCGAAGTTTTATAAATGATGATATTAGCGTATATCGTTATGGCGGAGAAGAATTTGCTTTTATAATTACGGGTAGACCTTTTGAGGAATGTGAAGAATTTGCAAATATGATTATTGATGAAATAAATAATTTAGATATAAAACACGAATTTGCAAATGATTTTGACCATATAACTGTAAGTATCGGAATAAGTTTTAAGGATGCTGAAGATGATATTGGACAATTGCAAATAATAAATAATGCGGATAAAGGACTTTATGAAAGTAAAGCTAAAGGCGGAGCAGCCGTTACATTCATTAAAGAAGAGCCAGTGAAAAATTTATTCTAGAATTATAACAAATAAGTAAATAAATATATTAAAAGCAAGAAAAGTTTTCTTGCTTTTATTTTTGTGAACTTTGTTTTAATAAATATTTTCTTCTTAATATTTCTTGTAAAAATGCGGTAAGCGGAACGCCTAATAAGATGCCCCAAAAGCCGAAAATCCCACCCCAAATAATAATGCTTACAATGACCCAGAAGCCGTTTAGACCTACATATTTACCGACTACTAAAGGATATGTAGTTACAGATTCTAATTGTTGTAATATAAGTACAAAAACAACAAAAATAACCGCTTTAATTGGGGAAATTGCAAATATTATTATAGCTGAAAAAGTACCGCCGATATAAGCACCAACTATTGGTATTAAATTAAAAAAACCTACTATTATTGCCACAAGTGCGGGATAAGGTAAATTAAGTACTCGCATACCGACATAACAAATAGACCCTAGAATAATTGCTTCTAATATTTGTCCGCCTAGATATCTAGAAAATTTGTTGATAGCAATTTCTAATATTTCAAAAAAGTTATTATATTTAGATTTTTTGAAATATATAGATAATAATTTAAGCAGTTGACTACGCAATTGTTCTTTGTTTATTATCAGCATAATAGAAATAAATAAGCCAATTAAAATATGAGCAAGGCAAGATATAGTACTTTGTGCTAAATCTAATATTTTGGGAAATAATATAATAGTTTTACCCAAGAAATCATTTAATAATTTTTGTGCTTGTAAGTAAATTAGATGCAAAAAAGTATTATTTTGTGTTAGTGTATTTAGATAATTATTTGAACTTAGTTGTTCTATTAATAAAGCAATACTCTTAACGCCCGTTGGTATTGCTAGCCACAAAATTAAAAAAATAACGCCTATAAATATCGTAAGTGATAATAATACAGACAAAATACGCTTTAATTTATTATGTTTTAATTTTTTAAGTATCTTGTTTTCTATAAACTCAGTGGGTATTATTAGTATAAGAGTAAATATAAAACTAATATATATAGGTCTTAAAATAAGATTTAATGAGTTAAAACAATTTGCAACAACAGAAAAATTTAATATAACAAATGCCATAATAGAAATAAGTACTAATTTGATAACAAAATTGCGGTCGACACCATTTTTCATATATATTAATATATTACTAGCTAACTTTATTAATACCTAGAAATAAATTGCTTTCGACAAAAAATCCAGAAATAAGTTTGCCAATTTGGGTATAATTAAGAGTATTCTATATGAAAATCGGGGAATAGTGATTATGATAAATAATAGTATTGAAAAAAGAGAAGAGAGTAAAACAATAATTTTAAGAGACAAAACAAGTACAATCTTTGGCGAAGGCGTATTGCCATTTGTTAAACAGTTTCAGAAAATTATGACAGGCGGGAATATCGCAATAATTTATAAAGACCAGAAAATAGCTGATATTATGGCTAAGTCTTTAGATGCAGCTTTGTATAATGTGAAATTTTTTCAATCGAATAAACCGATTAGATTTCCTACATTTATAAAAGGGATAATAGCAATAGGCGATGAAAAAGAATTAACTATAGCAAAGAGATTAAGTAAGGACAGTTTATATTTTTATTATTGTATAAAGCCTAATTTAGGTATGTTTTCTTGTACTACACTTACTAATAACGAAAAATACAAATTTGCCGAATTTATATATTTTGATACCTCAATAATCAATGTTAGGGATACTAATATTGCATTTATTTTATATCAAAGTTTATTTAGTGTACTAACTGAATGTATTGAGTTTTCTTATTACGAAAGTATGTTCCCATTCCAAAATAAAGGCATTATAGGTATTATTGATAGTATAAAAAAATTATTAATAGATGGTATTGATGAGGATAATTTTTTGCGTGAGAGTATAAGGCTTATGAAAGTAGCTGTCGAAAGTTTGGCGTTGTCAGGACAATATGAATTTGTGAGTTGTAGTGCAAAATTAAAATTCAATTTATCAAATGAAAGAGTTTTTTTATGTGATTATTTTATTAATATATTGATGTTGTACTTTACAAAATGGGATTTTTTTGATATGCTTATTCCAGCAAAAGAGTTAATAATGGGAATAAATTCTATTAGGCCGAATTGGCGGGGAATGGCACAAAATCAATTATTAAGCGATACTAAGTTGCAAACCATTGCAAAAAAGGTTTCTTGCTTAGTAGAACTTCCCAATATTGATATATGTGAAACCATAAGAATTTTGCAAAAAGTTATTACTAAAGACAATCCGCTACTTGCGGAAATAAATAATAGAGGAATTTTGGAAGGATTAATAAATGGTAGATTTGAAAGACATTAAAGTATTTTTATTTGATATGGACGGTACATTAAATATGGGCGATATCCCACTAGAAGGTGCGATGGAAACCCTTAACCTCTTATCAAAAAGCGGTAAAAAAGTTTGTTTTGTAACAAATAACAGTAGTAGATCAAAATATGATTATTTGGAAAAAGTTCATAAAATGGGCTATGATGCAAAAATAGAACAAATTATAACTAGTGGTATGGCAACAGCGCAATATATAAATAGACATTTGCCTTATAAAAATGTATATGTTTTGGGTACCAATTGCTTGAAGCAAGAATTTCGTGATTATGGAATTGAAGTTGTTGAAATCGGCGAAAAGGCAGATATTGTGGTGCTTGCATTCGATGTAGAATTAACATACGAAAAATTATTTCACGCAACTAATCTAATTTCTAATGGTAGTATCTACATAGCTACGCATCCTGATTTTGTTTGTCCATCGGATAAGGGTGATATGCCTGATGCTGGTGCGATTATGGCACTTATAGAAAGTACTAACGGGCATAGACCTGATGTAATAATTGGCAAACCTTGTAGCCCTATGGCAGAATTTGTTTTTGACCATTGCAATGCTAATTCGGAAGATATAGCTTTTGTTGGAGATAGGCTTTATACGGATATTAAATTCGCTATTAATAATGGTATGACAAGTGTCCTTGTATTGACAGGCGAAACAGACCTTCCTATGCTTATGAAAAGTGATACAAAACCGGATTATGTGTTCGATAGTGTTAATGATTTACGAAAATATGCGGTAAAAGAAAAAAATTAATTGCATTATTTGTTTAATTATTATATAATATAAAAACAAGTTTGTATTAATTTTGAAGTAAATTTGTATAAATAAATATTTAAAAGACTTAAATAATGTTTTTTTTAGATGGAGAAGTGATGAAAAAGAAAGTTTTATTAACGATAATAACTATACTTGTAATAGCAATTGCATCAAGTTTGTTAGTTGGTTGTACCGAAAATTATAAAACAAATGGGATAACTACTAATTTTTCCGATAAAATAGAAAGTAATGGTGGAATGGCAGTTGTTTACGGAGAGTATCTCTATTTTATTAATGGCAACGCTGGTAATACTGATATTGATAATGTATATGGTGTTCCTGTTAAGGGTGCTATTTCTAGAATAGTATTGAAAAATGGTGTACCTGATGGTGATTCACAAATTATAGTACCAAAAATAGTTTATGGTACGGATACCGTTTATGGCGGAATTTACATAGTAAATGATTATATTTATTATACATCTCCCAATTCATCTCGTGATGGAAATGGTGACCAAAAATCAACTGAAATGGATATTATGCGTACAAAGGTTGACGGAACGGATACTCAAAAAATAGCTTCATTTGAAGATTTTTCAGTAGTATTTAGTGTAGAAAATAATAATCTTATGTATGTTAGGGATAACGAACTTCATTCAATTAATTTAGCTAGTAAAAAATTTGAAGATAGTAAAGTGGAAGAAGATACAATACTTACAAATTATAAAATAGTTGATGGTTATATTATTTATTGTATGTATAACAATGAAGATACTGAAGATTATATTTTAAAAGCTTATTCCTGGTCTGGTGGCGACCCAATGGTTTTGGCAAATTCAGCAAATATTCGTGCTCAAGGAACTGATACAAATTATACAATTTCATTAATTGATGCAACAAGCAATGATGATTCCTTTACAGCCTATTTCACATTAAAAGATAATGAACTAAATTCACCTGAAGAAGGTATTTGTTCTTTTACTTTTGATAAAGCAAATCCTGTTTTTGACAAATCTAAGATGATAAGATATACCAACAATCCAAGTGATACTGAAAACCTTGGCTATACACAATTTGAAATGCTTAATAATTATGTTTTGGCTATGTCAGATACTATACTTCGCGTTTATAACAAAGACGGTTCTTTCTTAACAACGAATGTAGATGGAGAAACCGAACAAGTTCCTATTAATATTGATTTTGGTGGAACAGCTATGTCTAGGGGTATTGAAGTAAGTGATAGTACAGTAACTTATAGTTATGAAAAAGATAGTGTTATATATTCAATAGTTCTATTCACTATTGCGCAAGATGGTACTTATACTTATGTAGAAAAAAATGTTAAGAAAATATTTGGAGGAACTGCTGATGTAACATATTGTAGTTCTGAAATAATAGGGAATGTAGTGTATTATATGAATAGTGGCGTTTCTAATAATGCATATTACTTTGTTATCCCAGAAGATATCGATACGGATACAGATTATACAGATGTAAAATTATTAGGCGAAGTAAATAAAACCGATTTTATTGCTTCTCTTACAAAAGCTAGCTAATAAATAATTTATGATGATATTTAAGGCAGTTCCATAAATTTATGGAACTGCCTTTATTTTTGTAAAAAACTGTAAACTAAAAAATTTGTACTAAAAATGGATATTAAAATTATTGTCGGTAATTTGCGTAAAGCTTAAGATTATTAACAATATGTATCAAAAAAAGATGCTGTATAATATTTATAAGATAGGAGCAAAATAAATTAGTGAAAAAAATATTAATTTTTTTAAAAAAGTATAAAAAAACAGTTTACAAAATAAAGTTTAGTAAATATAATATATCCAAATTATAGAAGATATCTATTTGATTTAAATATATATCTTGGGAGGTAAAAAATGGCAAAATATAAAAAATGTCCTCGTTGTGAAATAAACTATATTTTAGAAGATGAAGATTTTTGTAATATTTGCAAAGCGGAAATGAAAGGTTTGGCCGCAGAAATTATTAATGATGATGATGTAGACGATACGCTTTGTCCGAAGTGTGGTATCCATTTTTTAAATGAAGGTGAAACAATTTGTGAAAGTTGTCAATTGAAACTTCAAAAAGATAAAGAAGCAAGTAAAATTCCGTTAATTGATGAGGAAGAAGACATATTTGAAGCGGAAGAAAGTGATATTGATGAAGTAGATGAAGATGATGACTCTGATGAATTAAGCTTGGAAGGTTTGGCTGAAGATGAAGACGATGTTGAATGGGAAGAAGATAAGTTTGATGACGATGTGGTTGAAGGAATAGAAATTAGTTTAGAAGACGATATTCTTGACAAAGTCATAGATGATGATGATGTTGACCTTGACGATGATGAGGACGAAGACGAGGACGAAGACGATGATGATATCGAAGATGTCATTGCTAAAGATTGAAACATTGTTGCTATAGAAATAATATAAATTTAAAAGACATAAATAAGTATTTATGTCTTTTTTTATGAGTGATTTTTTAGTTTTTATTGAATATAACAATTCTATCAATTTATTTTAAAAAAACCTATTGTCATCTAGTGTTTATTGTGTTATTATATTATTATATATATATCTATAGGTATGCACTTTTTTAAGTAAAATTAAGGAGATTGTCGTGTTACATAAAACTAATAAGATTATTATATTTATTCTTTTACTTTTAGTAAGTATGCTTTTATGTGCTAGCTTTATTTTACCGACCTCTGTAGATTTTGCAAATGCGGAGGATACATCAAATAATAATTTTAGAATTTGTCAAAAAGTAGAAGGAAGTTATGTGGATTATGAAGGTACTGTACTGGACTACAAACCTACCTTATATTTCCTAATAGCTTTACCCCAAGCTGTAGATGCACATTATTATTATTATGAAAGTGAATATGCGATAGAAAATATAAATAATGTTACCAATTGGAGCACTGATTTTTCTAGCAGTGATACTATAAATGATAATGGTATTGATTATAAAGAATTAAGTTTTACTCCACTTGGAGATACAGGATATAAATATTATAAATATATATATTTTAAAAGGTCTTATAGCGATACTGATGAATATAGTCGTTCTTTTCCTGTACAAATAAATTTAAGTGTAAGCGGTGAAGAAAACTTAGGATTTCCTGATAATTCTATTAAAGCTACTTATTTAAGTTCTAGTGGTAATATTTTAGACTATAAAGGTAGTTGGATAAATACCAAACTTACTTTAAAGATAACCACCAAATGGATGCAAAATAATGGTATTTTATTTGATTCCACAAGTGAAAGACTTTTTTATTCTATAGATGAAAATGCAGATTATTCTGCTAAAGATTGGATTCCACTTAGTGCTAATGTATTAGAATTGCAACAAAGTTTGAGTTGTAGTTTATATTTCAAACTAACTAATGCGAGTCAAACAGAGCAGGCATATACAGTATTTAGTTATCCTGTAAACATTGATATGGCAAAACCGGAATTCGACCTAACTATAGGAACCAAAGATGCAGAGAATACGGAAACAGAATATTTTAGTGGAAACTGGACAAGTCACGATGTAGTATTTGTGATATCAGCAAAAAATAATTGTTTAAGTGGTATTTCTTATTATGTGAAAACTAGTTCTGACGGGGAATATACTTCTTTAGGCAGTACACAATATATTCAGTCAAGCTCAATCGCGTACATAAGATTTATGGCACGTAACGAAGCTGGTGGTGAAGCGTACAGTATCGATGGGTTTAGTGTTAATATAGACAAAATTAGCCCTATTGTAAATTTGAATGTACTAACGGATAATCCTGATGTAGCTAATGTTGAAATGGTGATAGAAAAAACTGAAATAGCAAGGAATGGTGATACAATAGAATATGGTTATGTGGCAAACAAAACAATATATCTAAATATTTCCAATAATGCTGTTTATGGAGGATTGAGCAAAGATAGAAGTCCGCTTAACTATTATTACCAAGTTAAGCAAGATGGTGCAGATGAATTTAGTGATCCAAAAAAAATTACTGCTCAAATTAAGGTTGGCGAAGATTTTTATTATAGATTTACTGATGTATTTACAGGTAGTGGCATCTCGACTAAGAAAACATACAGAATTTATATTGAATCAGATACTGGATTAAAAAGTCAAGCATTAGATTCAATTGCAATCTTAGTAAATGATAATTTTGATATTTCTGTAGAAGAAATTACATATAGTGCCAATGTAAATGGTTGGGCTAACGCCCCGATTCCTGTTTATGTAAAGGTTTTTACCGATACTAAATTAGTAGATAATTTATATACTATACCTACTACGAAATATACTTTCCACTATTCAGCTACTGATGTTGCAAATATGAATTATTCGGCAATAGGTGAATACGATGACGTTAAAAGCACTTTAGAAGGTAAAGAAGAAGGCAGAAGTTGGTACAAATTTATGTTGGACGCAAGTGCTGATTCTAAATTTAATATATATGCAGTAAATATGGCAGGTAAAAAAAGTTCTAATACTTTTACTTCAGAAAATAAAATTAGAATTGATACAACTTTGCCCGAAGAGAATATAGAATTTAATGCTACGGTAATTTCAGAAAATAGTGCTATTAGCAATAGTGAAAATGTAGAAAGCGGGCAATGGGTTTGCGGAAATATTTCATTAAGATTAAGAGTTAAAATTGGTATAAGTAATATATTTGTATATGAACTTCATTATATAAAAGATGAAAATGGTAATCCACAAAGAGATAGTGAAGGTAAAATTGTATGGCTTAGCAATACCAGTGCACTTAAACAATCTTCGGTAGAGGACAATATCGCTATTTATGCACCAGAAAGAGGCGATATTTGTGAAACTGATTATTTAGGATTTAGAGTTTATACAGGTAGTGGTATTTATAGAGATGTTGAGTTTTTAGCAAATATTGATAAATCAGAAATCATTTTATCAAAAATTAGTTTAGGACAAAATCAATATGGCGAAGATATATGGGAAGATGTTGTTTCTAGTACTATGACATTAGAAACAATATCGGAAGATTTTAATATCAAATTAATGGCCAATGATGAGCAAGCCGACCATTTTAATTATTATTTGTATTATTTAAGAGATGGTGTAGAAGGTTTTGATGAAATAAATGATATTAATCATTATTTGCAGGTATTAATAAAAGAAAATAAAAAAGATACAATAGTTTTAAAATTTTATTTACAAAGTAAAGCTTATAATTATGATGTCGATAATCAAAAAGTATACAAAAAAAGTTATGATTCAAATCCCGCTATGAACAAACCACTTTATATAATAGAAATTCCTTACAATACAAAAAATATAACAATAAATTATTCTATAGAAATAAATGGCGAAACCGCAGGTTCGTGGAATAGGGGAGAATTAAACGCATCCATAGGGTTAAAAAGATCAGATGATGGCGATAATCTTATAGAACTTTCTTATACAGATATAGTTGAAGATAATTATAAATACTATTATATGTTAATTAAGCAAAAAGATTATATTAATGAGAATACGTCTTTGAATAATGGAACATGGATACTAGTGAATTCTGCAGATGGGACCTATGATGCATCAAGCCATTTCAATTTTAAAATAGAAGAATTTAATGAATCGTCATTCTATGGATATATAGCATTTTCAGTATGCAGTGAGGGTGGATATCGTTCTTCTAGTTCGGGTTTTGTCGAAAATGTTATTCGTATTGATAATACTATTCCAGACCTTGCTGACGCTATTATTTTATCAGATGATGGTCTTTCCCAAAATAACAATTATTATACAAACACAACTTTACAATTAATAGCAAAAAATTATGATGATAGAGCACCAATTAGCTATTATTATTTTATTGTTGAGGGAGATGGGACTGATTTACCAGATAGAGATAATGCGCCGAGTGGTTCTGATTTGGGTAAATGGAAATTGCTTGTTGACCCTATAAATTTTAACGCTAATAATAATGCATATACCCCATATAAAGTTTTATTGTATGCAGTAAATACTTTAGCTATTTCAAATGATGCAGCAGATTATTATTATTTGGAATTCAATTTCTATATTGACCCTTGTGCGTTGAGTGGAAGATTAAGTTATTCACCTTATGATGGAGGTTATTTAAACGCTGCAATCGGATTGTGGGCATATAGCTGGCTAGAAAGAGCAAAATTTACTTTAAGTTTGGAAGAAAAAGATTCAGCGGGCAATGAAGTTGTTACCAAAGCAAAGTTGTATTACTCGGTAAATGATGGAGAATGGTCACTATTGAAGGATTTAGTTGACGCTAATAGTGCAAATGAAATAATAATTGATAAAAATACATTTGAAAATACCATATATACTTTAGGTGTTATGGGTACCTTTACATTTAAGGCTGTTAATTTGGCAGGGACTGAATATATTTATCCAGAAAAAATATATATTGCTATGGATAACGAGGCACCAGAATTTGAGGTTAATCTTACTATCAATGGTTCTCATTATGATGGTGGTAGTGTTGATTTTAATGATACAACAGGTATTTGGAGTAGTACGGATATAATGATTAATATTAACTTAATTAAAGCCAATGTTAGCGGTACTGATTATAGATATTTCCTTAAATATTATGAAGATAGTTCGGAAAAGACGACTGAAGGAAAGTCTGTACCAAATTCTAAATCTTTTTCATCTTATGGAATATTATTTGATAATATACTATTTCCTAATCGTAGTGGTGATGTAGTACTTATAATTAAAGCAATTAATATAAAAAACGTTAGTTATTATTCAGAACAACAAGTAAGAATGAGAATAGATAAAACTATGCCAACTTTTACATTAAGAGGCGATGCAAGTAGTACGGGTGAAGCAAGTGTAGGTGTAGAAATTGGGACTGGAGATTGGACTAATCACAGTCAAGTTGTGGTTTCTAAAACTAGTCCTGCTAAAAACACTAGTAAAGTTAGTTATAAAGTAATCTATGAAGACGAAACTTCAACAAATAAAGAGCAATTTAATTGGACTCAAGGCAATAGTTTGCCTGCATATGACCATTCTTGTACACTAACGGTTATTGCAACAAGTGAAGCAGGGCTTTCAGTAACAAACGTATTTCAAGTAAATATTGATACAATTGCACCACGAATAATGTTTATGGGTGGTATAAATGTAGTTGAGGGAGCAAACCATTATATTGACCTTAAAGTAGTAGTTTATGAAGAAAATATACATGTATGCGAATATATAACAAAGAAAGGAGACAGTGCCGGTTTTCCACTTACACCTGCGGGCTATATAATAAGTACAAGTAGTGTTGATAATAGTACGAGTTATGACCAAAACGCACCTGAAGGACAACAAGAATATAGAGGATATGTAAAAATTCACGTTGAAGATTATGCAGGAAACAGCAAAGAAATTGAATTTTATATGCTACCGTTTGGTTTGACTGTTAATACAATCACACTTAGTGATACGGACGCCCATACCTTAGAAGAATATGAGAAAAATTTGGATATGGCTAGAGTATATATGGAAAGTAGTCGTATTGTTTATTTTGAAAACCTAATAGAAAGGTTAAAAGATAGAATAAGTACTTTGGAACAAGAAATAAGTGATTTTCGTGCTTATTTGGAAACACTTGCTCAAAGAATTAGTTATGAACTAAAAAGCGATTATGACCAAATGTATAATTATTTAGAAACTTATAAGAATTATGAGGCTTACGGGAAAGGATGGATGCAAAAGGCAATTATTGGTGATGCTAGTAGTAAATATTCCGCTTATTATAAAAATTTAAATTCTGTTTTCGCTATTTTGCAAGCAGAAATGAAAGAAGTAAGAAATGATATAGAGGGAGAAGAAGATGGAGTAGAAGAAAAAACTAAGAAATTACCAGCAAAAAATGTAGTAGTTGCCGATGATTATAATGATGTTCTTAGTGTATTTGATTCTTATAATAACCTCACTACTGAACAAAAGGCTTGTTTTGATACTGATTTATATAATAAATTGTTAACAATAAAGAAAAAATGTGAGACTTTATTATTAATAGATAGTGATACAGGTATTTCAATTGATGGAAATTTAGCTCCTGGCGCAAGAATAAAAGTTGTTGAGTATGAAAAATCAAGTGAATATTTTATGAATGCACAATCTTCAATTTTGGGTGCTATTCCGAATACAGAGGCAAGGGCAATAATTAGTATTAATCAAATTACTATTGATGGTGCAGCAAGCCAAACGACTACGGGTAATATTAAAGTAGTATTACCAATTCCTACAGAATGGCAAGAATATATCACATTCAATGTTTATAAATATTCAACAGATGGTACAATTACAAAAATAGAAAATAATATAACAGAGGGTGACGGAAAGAGTGTATGGTTTTTTAATAATGGTTTGGCAACTTTTGTACTTTGTGCTAAAGCAAATATAGATATTACTGATAGTGATGATGGTTCTTTTGGCACATTATTAGGACTAAAACTAGATGTTACTATGGTTAAGAATTTGTCAATAATAGGCGGAGTATTATTTGGAGTTATGATACTTATTATTATAATTGCCGGAATAAGAAGAAAGAGGTTCTTAAATACATACAACCGTGCTTATCGAGCATCTAGGTACAGAAAGGGTATACAAGAAATTCCAAAGAAAAATACAATGCCAAGAACGAATCCACTTAAAGAAGAAGAAAGGGTCAAAACCCCGACACACCCATATTAATTATATAACATTGATTGAGTCCTGCTTGAGTAAAAGAGTAGGACTTAATTTTTGTTAATAAATTAAATATTTTAGGAGAAATTATGTGTTTTTTTTATAGAAAAAAATTAATGAACAAACAAGAAAAATTGTTTGAACAAATTATAGAATTAGAGCGTACTACAAAAGAAAATCGTGAATACATAAAAGATGCGATGCAAATAAGTAATAGTAGTATAATAACGGGTCTAAGTCAAACAAACAATGCAATACTAGACAATGTTAAGAATATGGCAGCTAGTACCGAAAATAAAATAAATTTGATGCGTGAAGAGCTTAATAAAAATTTGATTGAAATTAGACAAAATGTAGATACTTCACTTAAAGAAGTTAGAGCAGATAATGAAAAACAACTTGGTGAAATGCGTAATGTTGTTGAAGAAAAGTTAACAAAAACAGTAGATGATAGAATTACTAAGTCATTTAATGCAATTAATGAAAGATTAGATGCAGTAAATAAAGGGCTTGGGGAAATGCAATCGCTTACTAATAATGTAACTGACTTAAAAAAAGTATTGTCTAATGTTAAGACTAGAGGTGTTTACGGCGAAACTAGCTTAGAAAGTTTATTAGAAAATACATTAACACAAGGACAATACAAAAAACAATTCCAATTAATGAAAAATTCACAAGAAAGAGTAGATTTTGCAGTCGTTTTACCAGGGAAGAATGAAAATAATAATATTTATTTATCAATTGATGCTAAATTCCCGATAGAAGACTATCAAAGAATAATTGCAGCAAGTGAAATAGGCGATAAAGAGACTTTAGAGCTTTGTCAAAAACAATTGGAAAGAACAATTAAAACGCAAGCAAAAAGCATCAAAGATAAATATATCATACCTCCTATTACTGTAGATTTTGCTGTAATGTACTTGCCTATTGAGGGTTTGTATGCGGAAGTAGTCAGAAATCCTGGACTAATGGAAGAAATGCAAAGTAAATATAAAATAATTCCGGCAGGACCAACAACTATTACAGCGTTATTAAATTCCCTAAGTATAGGATTCCGTACATTAGCTATTCAAAAATCCAGTAGGGAAGTCTATGATTTGTTAAGTAAATTCAGGAAAGATTTTGATAAATATGTATCTCATATTGCGAAAGCACAAACTCAAGTTCATAAAGCAGAAGAATCACTTGAAGAAGCTACAAAAAAGTCTAATCAAATGTTAAAAAAGCTAGAAAATGTAGAAAAATTTAAACCTGAAGATGATATAGATAAAGAAGAAATAACTAAAAATGATATAGAATTGATAGATTAAATTGATAAATAATAAAACTGATAATGAATAATAATAAAAAATAACTATCTAATTTTATTTAGGTAGTTATTTTTTTAATTGATTTTTGAAAAATATAAAATTATTCTTCACTGATTGCTTCTTGAGGGCAAACATCTGCACAAGCTCCACAACTTAAGCATTCATCTTTATTAATTTCATATTTTCCGTCGCCTTCAGATATTGCACTTACTGGGCAAACATCTGCACAAGCTCCGCATGAAATACATTTGTTATCTATTACGTATGCCATTGTTTTATTCTCCTTATATTTATTATTTTCTTAATTATAGCAAATTGATAGAATTATGTCAATTCTCTTTATCGACTTTGAAGACTTTACATTTATATTAATTTTTGCTATAATCAAAATATTAAATAAAATTAAAAGGGGGGGTTTAATATGTATTATATTATTATTAATCCTATCGCAGGTAAAGGAAATTCTTTACGTGCTTTAAAGACAGTAGAAACAATTTTAATAGGTAAAAAAACAGAATATGAAGTACTAAGAACAACACATCCCGGTCACGCAAGTGAATTAACTAAAGAAATTTGCGACAAAAATGATGAAAACTCGACAATAATTGCCTTAGGCGGTGATGGAACATATAACGAAATTCTTAATGGAATAACAGACTTTACTAAAGTTATTGTTGGTTTTATTCCTTGTGGAACAGGTAATGACTATGTTAAAGCAACTAAAATACCTAAAATTACACAAGAGGCTTTAGAACTTATATTAAAAGGTGATGTATGTTATACGGACTTTATACAACTTGAAAACAAAAGGGCACTAAATTGTACCGGTTCTGGTATGGATGTTGATGTTTTACTAAGATATGCAAGAATGAAAGCTTTTCACGGTAAAATAAAATACTATGCAAGTTTGATAGACACACTATTCCACTTAAAATTCCATAAAATGA
>JBAXZI010000029.1:0-19986 GCA_041670385.1 Clostridia bacterium
CTTAAACTTTCACAACTATCTTTTTCATTATTATATTCATCAAAAGTTATTCCAAAAGCATTAACGCCAATAACTTCCAATTGACTTTCACCGCCTGTATAATTTACCGTTTTCAAATTTTTACAACCTGCAAAAGCATAATCCCCGATAGCAACATAAGTACAAGGAATATTTACTTCAGTAATTGTACTATCACCCTCAAAAGCTTTGCTTGCTATCCCAATAACTTCCTCGCCATTTTTATCTATTTCTGGTAAAGTCAGTATAGAATGTCCCAAATTTTTATAAACAAGTCCCGACACAATATGGTTGTTTATACTATAAGCTAAATCACATTGCGTAAGCATTGCGTATAAAGTAATGTTATCATTAAGAGGGTTGGCGTTTGCATTAAATTTTTGGGTACAATCCCTATCTGTATACCAAAAATCTATATCATATCCCGATAAATAAGGGTCATTCTTAAAATTTGCATATTCGCCTTTAAGTATAGTAATTGGTGTACTAAAATTTTCATTTTCAAGATTGGCAAGTTCATAATTTGTAATAACAAAATTTACAGTAACCGTTTCCGCAAATTTGACATTAGAACCATCGTATTCGATATCATTATCAACAAATAAAATTGCATTTGCAGTCATATCGCCACTTCTTACCGTAATTTCAGTTTTGCCTTCTTTAATACTAATTAATTTGTTATTAACTACTTTAGCGATAGTTACATTGCTAGAAAGCAACTCATATTCTTGATTTTTAGGACGAATAATAATAGATGGTTCAAATTCTATCCCACTAATAATTGTATATTCATCTTGCGAAAAACTTAGCTTATAGGCGTGTGTACAACCTGTTAAAGCCAAGCATAAAATAGCAAAGATTATAAGTAATAATATAAACAATTTCTTCTTCATAAAGTTATTATATCATATTTATAATAATTTGCATAAAAAATTTTACTCTTCGTAATAATATCTATTTTTCCTATGTTTACTAGGTACAAATATCAGAATAATCAAAACGACTAGTACTAAACATAACCCCGAAATAACTAAAATTTTTGCTAAATCATTATTTTTTAAATCATCTAAAAAACTTTTTTCATCATCTTTAGTAGGCTCTGTATCAATTTTATCAACAACAGGTTGACTTTCATTTATTTCAGGCAAAAATTTATCAAATTTCATTTCAGGAATAGTAGTAAATTCTGGTTGCAAATAACCCTTTTTTTCTTCAAAACTAACATAATACCAAACTTTATCCTCGATATTATATTCTCCCAAAAATATTAAATTCGCATTTGTTGATACCAGTACATCCTCTGTCCCATTCATAGTAGCCTTTAGTTTGATTTCGGCAAAAACACGGTATTTTTCGGCTATTTGAATATCACAAATGGTAGATTTTGGAGTTGTGTGATAACCAATTGTAGAAACTTTATCTTTTTCTATTTTTGCTTTTACTCCGTTAAAAGTAACCATATAATAAATATCATCAATATTATCCAATTTAGCATAATATGTACTTGGCAAAACAAATAATTTTTCACCCGTATCTCTATCTAGAAGCCATACATCATTTTCGTTGTACACATAAGGCATATCTAAAGCAAGAACAACTCCGCCATAAGACACCCCTGCTAGCACAGATATAATAATTAAAAAAAATAAGACCACAATTTTTTTCATACAAATTCCTTTATGTAATATAAATTATAAAGAAAAAAGACCCCTAAAAATTGTAATCTAATGTTATATAATATTCTTTTTTGTTGAAATACTTTTTTATTATAAAGATGCGTATCTTTGTTTCCTAACAATCGCAAAAAGCGACAAACTTTCTATAAGCTCAGCTTTCACCATAACGTTATCTTTTTTTAATTCATTATTTAATGCAACCAATAATTTTTTCTTAAGTTCTAATTGCGCTAATGAAATAAAATCCACCATAATAATACCACCAATATTACGCACTCTGAGTATTCTGGCTATTTCACTAACTGCTAGTAAATTTGCTTGAAAATGTGCATTATCTATATCTTTATACTGCTTATTGAATTGATGGCTATTTACATCAATTACTGTCATTGCCTCAGTTTTATCGACAACAATTTCAATTCCTTCCACATACACTTTTCTTTGTTGCAATCTATCTAATTCATCTTTTATTTCTTCAAAATCATACCTAATATTACTTTCATTTATTGCAAATCTTTTTGCAATATCAAGAGCCTCTTCTTTGTACAAAATTTGAATTTTTGTATTATTTTTAGCATTATTTATCACATCTAGATAATTACTAACCAATATTTTACTTTCTTTTTCTATATCAATTATATTCGCATCATCACAGGCAGAACGGAATACAAACCCCAAATTATCATAACCTGACTTAATTTTTAATAATTCTTCTTTATTCTGCGAATTTATTTTCCTACTAAACTTATATACACCTTCATCATTAAGTACAAGATATCTTCCAGCAATAGTGATGTTTTCACTTATAGAACAACCCTTGTTATCGACTTCATCACGCTTTATTTGCACTACAAGCATATCGCCTATTTTGATATCATTTCTAAATTTTAATAACGCATTTTTTTCGTTGCCTATATCCACAAAAATACCCATTAGTTTATTAATTTTTATAACTTTGCCTAGTACGACACTACCGGTTAGCATATCATTTGACAAATTATAATAATGTTGTAATTTGCCATCAACAAGAATTGCCACCTCGCAAAATTCTTTTTTATCATTAATAAATACTTCTTGATTCATAATCTTTCCTTTATATTTTTAGTGTTTCCAAATATTTGCTTACTTCAATAAATTTATTATCTACTGAAACATATTGATGTAATCTTCGCATATTCGTGTTATCAATTTCCAATCCGAAATTTTTGGCAAGTTGGTTTCCCACAGAATCTATACGCAAATTTTTATTCCCGAATGGTAACTGAAAATATATACCTTTATCAGTAATTGCCAACCCGTATATATCTTGACTTACTTCTTTAATATATTGTTCTTCTTTTCTATTTATTTCTACTTCAAAATGGTTTTTTATTTTCTCTATTTCTGCTTTATATTTAATAGCTTCTTTGCACTCGATAAAGTAATCACTCGCAACTACTAACGCTGCTAAATTAGGATTGCCCTCTACTTTGTAAGCTAAATGTGCTTTTAGGTATGGTGGACAATGCAAATTAAATTTCTCTAATAACTCCTCCGTTGTAATCATTCCTACTATTTCACAAGACACCCATTCTTCATCGCTAGCTATTCCGAAAGGAAGTGGTTGCGTTAGCTTCAAACTCATATGTCTGTTATAACCTTTACTATAAGCGACCTCTATACCAGCACGTCTAAATGTGCGATTTAGGCACCTTAATATATCAGTATGGGATACATATATTCCATCTATTGTTTTTTTGAATGCTATAGTAATCACTTATTTTCCTCCCCTTCAAACATACGGCAGGCACCTAATTTATTAGCACCACAACCATTACATTTATATTTACAAGGCGGAGTAACTTCGCCGATAAGTGCCTTTTTATATTCTTTAATTAGATACTCTTTAGTTACACCAAAATCTATAAAATCCCAAGGAGTTGGTTTATCAATATCGTGCAAACCAGTAAATTTTTGGGTGTCGACATTACATTCGCTTAATGCTTGATTCCACAAATCAAGTTTGAAATATTCAGACCAACTATCAAAGTAGCAACCTAAATTGTAAGCCCTTTCGATTGCATAGCTAAGACTTCTATCCCCTCTAGCAAATATCCCTTCTAGCACACTACTACCAGCCCCGTGCCAAGAATAATGAACCCCTTTAATATAGAAAAGTTCTTTCTTTAACATATCTTGCTTACGATACATTTCTGCTTCGCTTATTTGTTCTACCCACTGAAATGGAGTAGCAGGTTTTGGGATAAACATAGCTGTACTAACATTAATAAAAAGGTCCTTACGCTTAGTGGTTTCACTATAAATTTTTCTTATTTTTTTGACTATATCCACGATAGCTAATACATCTTCATCTGTTTCTGTAGGCAAACCTAACATAAAATATAACTTTATTGTCCTGTAGCCTAATTCAAAAGCAATTTTCATTGAAGTATCTATATCTTCATCGGTAATATTTTTATTAATAACATTTCGCAATCTTTGTGTACCTGCTTCGGGTGCAAAGGTAAGCGAATTTATGCGTGCATTTGTTAATAGTTTTTTTGTAAAACTATCAAGACGCATACTTGGCATTTGCAAAGCTACATTTTCTTTTGTCGCAAGTTCATTCATATTTTCTATAAGTGATACTACATTTTCATAATCGCCTGTTGACAAACTTGACAAACTAACTTCGTCGTATCCTGAATTTTTGACAATATCTTGAAAAATTCCAATTAAAGTATCGCTTTCTCTATATCGAATCGGACGATAGAAAAAACAAGCTTGACAAAACCTACAACCTGCATAACAACCACGATAAAGTTCTAACACTCCCCTATCATGCACTATTTCCATATTAGGGACAAGCGGTTTTCTAGGAAATTGCATTTTATCTAAATCTTTAACAATCGATTTAACTACTTTTGTTGTATTAATTCCCGCAACTACATTGCACAAACTAGGCACATAAATACCATTTATTTTACTAGCTTCCTCAAGAATTTTTTTCTTATTGCCTTTATATTTAATATTTAGTTTGCAAAATTCAAGGTCGGTTTCTTCTCCTTCCCCGATAAAAAAAGCATCAAAAAAGTCAATAAAAGGTTCGGGGTTCGCACTTGCAGGACCACCACCAATAATAATCGGGTAGCTTTCATCTCTATCTTTTGCCCTAAAAGGAATATTTGCTAAATCCATCATATACAAAACATTAGTATAACTAAGTTCGTATGGAATAGAAAAACCGACAATATCAAAATTGCGTAATTCTGTTCCTGTTTCTAAAGAACCCAAAGGAATTTTATTTTTTCTTAAAATATCGCCCATATCCGGCCAAGGTGCAAAACATCTTTCACACACAATATCTTTATCTGTATTGAGTATATCATATAGAATATTAATGCCAACATTACTCATACCCACTTCATAAATATCAACAAAACAAAGACAAAACTTGCATTTACAAGGTTTGTCCATATTCGGTAAATTATATTCGCCACCAATATATCTGGCAGGTTTTTCCACTTGCATTAAATATTTCGCTATTCTTTTATCCATTACTTTCCCATTGCTAACATTCCTGCGCCAATAATACCCGCATCATTGCCCAATGTCGCTCCAACTATTTTACATATTTTATTAAAACTTTTACCAAAAGCATGTTCTTTTACATAATCTTCTACCATTTTGATAAAATACTCGCCTTCATTACTTACGCCACCACCCAAAATAATAATTTGTGGTCTAAATACGTTTACATAACTGATTAGTCCGGTAGCTAAATATTTTACGTATTTATTAACCAATTCTATTGCCGTTTTATCACCTTTTTTATATGCAATAAAACTAGTTCGTCCGTTCACTTCACCTTGCTCACTAGCTACTTTATGAAGCAAACTATTCTTATCTTTTGCCATAGCCTCTTTTGTCAATCTAATTAGTGCAGTAGCTGAAGCATAAGCCTCCCAGCAACCCTTTTCACCGCAAGTACATTGCTGACCGTCTACTTCTATACAAATATGACCGCCTTCGCCACCAATTCCCAAACCACCTTGCAATATTTGATTATTAATAATGAATCCTGTGCCAATACCTGTGCCCAAAGTTACCATAATAGCATTTGCAACACCTTCACCACTGCCATATTTTGTTTCACCTAGTGCAGCACAATCAGCGTCATTGCCCAAATATATAGGAACATTTATATACTTTCCTAATTCTTGAACTAACGGAGCATTCTTACAATTTAGATTCCCCGCATAAACAATAATGCCTTTATTGCAATCTATTGCTCCCGGGCTACCAATTCCAACACCGCCTAGCACATCTATGCTAATGCCTTGCTTTTCACAAAGAGTATGCACAAGCTTAGATAAATCCTTTACTATTTCTTTATAATTTCTTTCTGGTAAAGTATCACAAACAGCTTTTTGCAAAATTTTGCCGTTTTCATCAATTAAACCTGCTTTAATTGTCATACCACCAATATCAATTCCAACTACGAACATTTCTTCAAATTTCTCCTTAAAATAGATAGTTTAATTATATCATTTTAATAATAAAAGTCAACAAAATTACTTAACTACTACCTTATTAAAGACACTGCAATTATTTATACAAATAATTAACCGAATTACAGCATACATTAATTTGATATCAAATCATTTGCCAAAAATAAAATAAAGCATTATAATTTGATTATCAATTTAAGTATATATTAAGAAAATTGTTATAAAATTAACACGGATTTAGGAGAAAAAATGACAAGAACGCAAATTAAAGACAAGGCAAAAGAAGACATTAGGGATATTGTATTTCTTTGCTTTATTCCTATTCTTATAGTAGAATTAGTGCAATATGCTATTAATGCAATTTTAGGTTATTATACTAAAGGAGTTTTATCCCTCTTTATTACTTTATTACTTATCCCTATAAACTTAGGCGTTTGTAAAATATTTCTTCAACTTATTCGCAATGGTAATAAAAAAATAGACCTAACCGATTTATTCTTCTATTATAAAGATATAAATAAAACAGTACAATTTGTAATAGCTTGGATATTAAGAATGTTATATATTTTTTTAGGAATTTGTTGCCTTATTATACCAGGAATAATAATGAGCTTAAGATACAGTTTATTAGAATATGTTCACATTGACGACCCTACATTATCATATAAAGAATTAATGAATAAAACTAAAGCAATGATGATAGGTCACTCAGGAGAATTATTTGCATTTTATCTTAGCTTTTTGGGTTGGGTTTTGTTATCTGTACTTACTTGTGGAATATTGTTCGTTTATGTATTGCCATATATGAAAGCCGCTGAAGCCAATTTTTATGAAAACATCAGATTTGCTGTTCCTAATATAAACAACAATATGAATAATGGTTCTAATAACAATATGAATAACGGTTCGTTCTAATAACACTTATCAATAAAATAATAATAAACTATTTTTTTTAAAAGGAAGGAAAATTTATGTTAGAAGTACACAATCTGTACCGTGAGTACAAACCAAAAAAGGGAAGAAATGTAATTGCCCTTAACCACATTAGCTTAAAATTCCCCGAAAAAGGTATGGTAATTATACTAGGTAAATCGGGTAGTGGAAAATCTACATTATTAAATGTTTTAGGCGGATTAGATAAAGCTGATGACGGAGAAATAATTATTAAAGGTAAATCTAGTAAGGATTTCTCTCAAAGCGATTTTGATAGCTATCGTAATACTTATTTAGGTTTTATTTTTCAAGAATATAATATTTTAGAAGAATTTACTGTAGGTGCAAATATTGGACTTGCTCTACAATTACAAGGTAAAAAATCTAATGATGAAGCTATTGCAAAAATACTTAAAGAAGTAGATTTAGAAGGTTATGGCAATAGAAAACCAAACGAACTTTCAGGTGGACAAAAACAAAGAGTTGCTATTGCAAGGGCTTTAGTAAAGGACCCAGAAATCATTATGGCTGATGAACCAACAGGTGCATTAGATAGCCATACTGGTATTCAAGTGTTTGATACTCTAAAAAAATTGGCAGAAAACAAACTAGTTGTTGTCGTAACTCACGATAGAGAATTTGCCGAACTATATGGTAATCGTGTCATCGAATTTAAAGATGGTAATGTAATTAGTGATATCGAAAAATATCTTGCCCCTAGTAAAGTTGTTAATCCAAATATCAATGTAGTTGATGATAAAATTATTCAAATAAAACAAGGATACAAACTTTCTACTGATGATATTTCTATGATAAATAAATATTTAGAAAACAACAATGCAATAGTTAGTATCGACCAAGATAGTAATGATAATTTGAAAAAAATTGCAAGAATTGATGATAATGGCAATAAAGAATCTTTCAAAACTACAGATGAAAGCACAATAAATATTTCTGATAACAAAAATTTCAAACTAATAAAAAGTCATCTACCTTTCCGCAATTCATTCAAAATTGGTGCTAGTAGCCTAAAAAGCAAACCTATAAGATTGATAGTAACTATTTTATTATCTGTCGTAGCTTTTACTTTATTTGGTCTTGCCGATACTGTAAGTGCTTACAATAAATATACTACTACTACAAATTCATTTAGTGATAATAATCTTTCCGCAATATCTTTTGTAAAGAATAAAAAAAGCGAAATGGATTGGTATGGTGATGAGACATGTAAGCAAACAGATGAGGATATTGCATACCTAAATAAACAAACTGGCTTAGATTTCAAACCCGTTTTAGAAGTCAAAGATTCGAACTTTACAAACTTCTTTTATGAAACACCAAATAGTTCTAGTAGTGACTCTAATAAGATATTGCAAGCTGACGAATTTTCCGGATATTTCGAAATGACCCAATCTGATATAGATAATTTAGGTTATTCTTTAGTCGGTAAATTACCTACAAACGATAATGAAATTGCCATTTCGGATTATCTTTATCAACATTTCAAACAAAATGGTTACAAAACAAATTCAATTATACATTATAAAGCAACTGAACTTGATACTACACAAAAGTTTTTAGCTAAAAATATAAAACTTTCTCTAGATAATCAGGAATATTTAGTTGTTGGCATAATAGATACAAAATTCGATTATGATCATTATAAAAGCCTAAATGATTCTAATAGTAATAGCTTAATAACATCTGTTCTTGGTATGGAACTTTTTACTTATTTATCAACCGAACACCATACCAATGCATTTGTAAATGATGGATTTATTGATAGTAAACTAATTGAACTTAAAAACAGAAAAGGCATATATTTTGATGATTCAAGACTTAGTCTTGACCCTTATGATTATTCAGATGAGCAGTCATTTATGAGAATGCAAGATGGTGGTTACACGAGTAATCTTACTATCACAAAAATGGTTAAACCAAGTGATATAAGTGATTTTAATACTTCTGCATTTTTCATAAATAATGAAAAAACAAGTTTGGGTAATAATGAAATATTAATTTCTGTTAAAGATTATACAGATTGGGCAATTAATTATTATTATTATTGCGAGCAAACTGAACATTCTTTTACCCAACCACAATGGATGAATGATTACCAAATGGCATACAATGAGGTAGAACAACTTAATATAATTAAATCTAGTTTAAATGCGGGCACTTTCTTTGTAGACGGCATACCTGATACTCTTTATTATAATAAATATTCGAGTGCAACTGAAATAAAAATAGTCGGGGTAACAAATAGTAATGATTTACAAGAAAATGGCAATATTGTAGCAAGCGGAGATTTTTATAATACTTTCGACAAAACTACAGGTTATTATCAATCACTTATTGCAGCATTGCCTAATAATAAAGGAACTATATCCAAATTAGTAAAATTCGGTTATGACAACGAGGAAACTACCACAAACGGTATGTATTATAAAATGTCCACTTCCGCAATGCTTTCAATTGAAATAGTTAATAGTTTTAGTAGCGTATCTAAAAAAGTATTCCTTTATATAGGTATAGGTTTTGCTTTATTTAGTGCACTACTCATGATGAACTTTATTTCTACAAGTATTGCTTACAAACGCCGTGAAATTGGTATATTGCGTGCAGTCGGTGCAAGAAGTGCCGATGTATTCGGGATATTCGCCAATGAAAGTTTGATAATAGCATTAATTAACTTTGTTTTTGCTACCATATCGACGGGCATCATTACAGCTGTAATAAATAATACTTTAAGAACACAAAGCGGTATAATGATTACTATGTTTAATATGGGTCTTAGACAAATTGGACTTATCTTAGGTATAAGTGTAGTAATTGCACTAGTTGCAAGCTTTATTCCGGTATTCAAAATTGCTAGACAAAAACCGGTAGATGCAATGAACAAACGATAAATAATTAAATAACTTAATAAATAAAAAAGACACACTAATTTGATTAGTGTGTCTTTTTTTTGGTGTGCCCGGAAAGACTCGAACTTTCCACCTTTAGCGTCGGAGGCTAACGTTCTATCCAGATGAACTACGAGCACATTTATTTTATACAATAAGTAGCAGTTTCAATAACACCACCACCAATACAAATTTTATCTATATAAGCTACGCAATATTGCCCTGCCACTATTGCTCTTTGTTTATTATCAAATTTTATAGTATATGAATTGTCTTCATTAACAATAAAAGTCGCATCTTGAAGTGGCTGTCTATGTCTTATTCTAACTAATACCCTTGTACCGTTTGCTATTTTTTCGGTAATAAAATTAAAATCCTTGCAAGTAAGATATTTACTATATAGATCTTCAGTTTCTCCACAATTTACATACAAAATATTATTCTCTACATCTTTTTTAATAATAAACCAACTATCATTATTTGTTCTACCCTTTACTCCACCAAGACCAAAACCCTTATGTTGTCCTAGCGTGTAGAAGAAAACACCCTTATGCTTGCCTAATACATTGCCATTAAGGTCTTTTATATCGCCTTCTTTCATTGGAATATATTGTGTTAGGAATTTTCTAAAATTGCGTTCTCCAATAAAACAAACCCCTGTACTATCTTTTTTATTTGCATTTACTAGTCCTATTTCCTCTGCTAAAATTCTAACATCAGGTTTTAACATATCCGCAAGTGGAAATATAACATTTTCAATTTGCTCTTCACTTACTTGATTTAGGAAATATGTTTGACATTTATTTTCATCAACTGCCCGTCTAAGGTAGGTATGCCCATCTTTTTTAACAATTCCACAATAATGCCCTGTAGCAATATAATCTGCTCCCATTTTCCTAGCTTGCTCCCAGAAAGCACCAAATTTGATTTCTTTATTGCAAAGAACATCAGGATTTGGAGTGCGTCCCGCTCTATATTCGGATAAAAACTGTTCAAAAACTTTATCCCAATAATCATTACTCAAATCGACCGAATAATAAGGAATATCAACTAAGGCACAAACACGCCTTACATCTGCATAATCACTTTCAGAAGTGCATACATCGTTATTGCCTGTTTCTTTCCAATTATTCATAAACAAACCAATGACTTCATAGCCTTGTTGTTTTAATAAATAAGCAGAAACAGCACTATCGACACCGCCACTCATTCCAATAACTACTCTCTTTTTTGCCAATTTATTTTACTCCTTATTTACAAACTACAATCAGCATCAAGACTCAAATCAGCTGGTAGAATTCCTTCCTTAATTGCCATATAACACGCCTCACCTATCATAGCAGCGTTGTCTGTACAAAGTGCTTTTGGTGGCAACTTAATTTGCAAATTAAGTTGTTTTCCTTGTTCTAACAATCCTTCTCTTAAAGCCTCATTTGCACCAACACCGCCGGCAACAACTAAAATATTTGCTTTAGATTTTTTTACTGCCTTTAATGCGTTTGTTATTAAAACGCCTACCGCCTCAGTTTGAAAAGAACAAGCTATATCGGCTACATTGTATTCCAAGCCCTTAGCTTGTAAATTATGCACATAATTAATTACAGCTGTTTTTAATCCCGAATATGAAAAATCAAGATGTTTTTCTCCCTTGAAAGCACGAGGTAACTTGATATTATTCTGTCCATTTTTAGCTGTCTTTTCGATTTCAGGTCCACCGGGATAAGGCAATCCAATTACTCTTGCTACTTTATCAAAGGCTTCACCTGCTGCATCATCTCTAGTCGTCCCTAATACTTCCATATTATGATAGCTATTAACTTTCAAAATTTCCGTATGTCCACCACTAACTAGCAAGCAAACAAATGGAAATTCTAAGTCTTTATAAACTAAAAAATTTGCACAAATATGCCCTTTTATATGGTCAATCGCAACAAGCGGTAATTCTAAACTATACGCCAATGCTTTAGCATAAGATACACCAACTAATAATGCACCCAATAAACCTGCACCATAAGTAACTGCCACTACATCTATATTATCAAAAGTAAGATTTGCTTTACTAAGAGCTTCTAAAACTAAATTATCAATAACCAATATATGGTTTCTAGATGCTATCTCCGGCACTACACCCCCAAATCTTTTATGTATTTCAATTTGAGTAGCAATAATATTAGAAATGATTGCTCTACCTCTAATAATAGAAACAGCAGTTTCATCACAACTGCTTTCTATTGCTAATATATAATAATCATCACGATTCCTTAATTTATCTAACTTAGCCTTAGCTATATCAAAATATTCCACTTTACGACCTCTTCAAATACTCTAAAATAAAGACATCAATATCTCCGTCCATAACTGCTTCAATATTACTATATTCAAAATTAGTACGGTGGTCTTTTACCAAAGTATAAGGACAAAATACATAACTTCTTATTTGACTTCCCCATTCAATTTTTTTAATGTCGCCCTTAAGCGCTTGAGCATCTTCCACTTTTTCTCTTTCTCTTTTATCAACTAATTTAGCTATAAGCATTTTCATAGCAGTCTCTTTATTTTGAATTTGACTTCGTTCATTTTGGCATTGAACAACTATATTTGTAGGTAAATGGGTAATTCTTACAGCACTATCTGTCTTATTGACATGTTGCCCACCTTTCCCCGAACTTCTATAGGTATCAATTCTCAAATCATCTGGACCTATTACTATTTCATTTACATCATTTATTTCAGGCATAACTTCTAAGCTTGCAAATGATGTATGTCTACGCTTATTAGAATCAAAAGGACTAATCCTAACTAGTCTATGCACACCCATTTCAGCTTTCAAATACCCATAAGCATTTTCGCCTTCTACCATAAAAGTAATACTTTTTATTCCTGCTTCCTCGCCATCAAGCTTATCTATTACAGAAACCTTATAACCTTTTCTTTCGCCATAACGAAAATACATTCTTGAAAGCATTTCTACCCAATCTTGAGCTTCTGTACCACCTGCACCTGCGTGAAGAGACAAAATTGCGTTATTAGCATCATAATCACCTCTAAGAAGTGCTACTATACTCATTTTTTCAACTTCTTCTTGCAGTTCATCTACTTCTTTTTTCGCTGCAACAACTTCACTCTCATCATCCAATTCTTCGACAAAATCAAGCAATTCTACAGTTTGGTCATATTTCTTTTTAATATTATCATAGCTTTTAATTTTCTTTTGAATTACCGTTAATTTTTTATTAACTGTTTGTGCTTTTTCTATATCCTGCCAAAAATCCTCTTCACCTTGTTTATTAGAAAGTAAAATTGCTTCTTTTCTGCAATTTTCTATATTAAAACATTCGTAAAGCGTTTTTATTTTATCACTAATAACATTAAGATCTTGTCTTTGATAATAAAAATCTATCATTATTTATTATCCTTCTTACCACAACAATCTTTGTACTTTTTACCGCTTCCACAAGGACAAGGACTATTTCTATATATTCCATTTCTTTGTTGATTTACTTGTTTAACTTTATCCTGAAAAGCATTTTTCCTTTCAACAACTGTTTCTACATCAAGTTTACAAAGCATAATAGCAACATTATCTTGAATACTACTAATCATTTCCTCAAACATTGCATAACCTTCTCTACGATATTCCAAAACTGGATCTCTTTGTCCTAATCCACGAAGTCCGATACCTTTACGCAAAATATCCATACTATCGATATGTTCCATCCAATGTTTATCAACTTGATTTAATAGTACATTACTTTCGGTAGCTTTGAAATTAATATTATTTGCTTCCGCAAACTCAATTTTTTCTTCATATTGTGCTACAGCTTCTTCTACTATTTCAGTTACTATAGTTTGATAATTCAAATGTCCTACAAGTTCTTTTTCTATTAAATTAGTTCCTGGTTTCAAAATTCTTTGTTCTAATGCTCTATTAAAAGCCTCATAATTAACAGTACTTTCATCGCCAGTAGTAAAATCTACAAATTCACTAACAATTTCTTCAGCTACTGGTTCAAAATATTTAAGCACTTGTGCGTGTACATCCGCACCATTAATTACTTCATTTCTTTGCTTATAAATGATTTCTCTTTGCTTATTCATTACATCATCATAATTCAATACATATTTTCTGCGTTGGAAATTGGCATCTTCACATCTTTTTTGTGCATTTTGTATTTGCTTAGACAAAATAGGCACTTGCAACATTGCATCGCCATTTATTCCAGCAAGTGTTTGCATAATACCTTTTAATCTGTCGCCACCAAATCTATGCAACAATTCATCTTCAAATGACAAATAAAATACCGAACTACCCTCATCGCCTTGTCTACCACTACGACCACGCAACTGATTATCAATACGACGACTCTCGTGTCTTTCTGTACCCATAACCCGTAATCCGCCTAATGCCTTAACTTCAGCTTTATTCTTTTCAGTACCTTCTTTATATCTTTTTACTAAACTTGTATAATGTTCTCTTGCACTAATTTGTTCTTGAACATCAAGAGTATTAAAAGCAGTAGAAACACTAATAAGTTCTTCAGCATAACCCTCTTTTTTCATTTCACTAATAGCCATAAATTCAGGATTACCACCTAGCAATATATCAGTACCACGACCAGCCATATTAGTAGCAATTGTTATTGCACCCTTGCTACCTGCTTGAGCAATTATTCCAGCTTCTTGGTCATTGTTTTTAGCATTTAACACTTTATGTGGAATTCTTTTTTGACTAAGTTTTTTAGACAATAATTCGGATACATCTACATTTATTGTACCTACCAAAACAGGTTGCCCTTTTTCATTAAGTAACGCAATTTCTTCCAAAATAGCCGCATATTTATCTTCTAAAGTAGGATAAATTTTATCTGCCTCATCATCTCTTAACATAGGCATATTTGTAGGAATTTCAACAACATCAAGATTATAAATACCTTTAAATTCTTCTTCTTCTGTTATTGCCGTACCTGTCATACCTGATAATTTATGATATAGTCTAAACAAGTTTTGGAAAGTAATTGTAGCAATAGTACGATTCTCTCTTTTTATTTGAACATTTTCTTTAGCTTCTATTGATTGATGCAAACCTTCCGAATAACGACGACCTGCCATTTTTCTTCCGGTAAATTCATCAACAATTACTACTTCATCATTTTCAACAATGTAATCTTGATCTCGTGCCATAATAAAATTAGCACGCAAAGCATTGTTTATTTTTGTGTTTAAGTCAGCACCTTTTTCATCGCCTAAGTTATCAAGTCTGAAAAAGTTTTCAGCTTTAGTAACTCCGCTTTCAGTTAGAAAAATATGTTTATCTTTTACATCAATTTCGTAATCATCTTCTTTTAATATGCGGATAAATCTTTGTATAGATTCATAAATTTTATTGTTCTTATTTAATGGTGCACTTACTATAAGTGGTGTTCTTGCTTCATCAATCAAAATACTATCTACTTCATCAATTATAGCAAAATTATATCCTCTTTGCATTATTCTTTCTTTAGTAGTCGCCATATTATCACGCAAGTAATCAAAACCTAATTCATTATTTGTACAATAGGTTATGTCACAATCATAAGCAGCTTTTTTAGCTTGAAAAGACATATCGGGTACAATTACACCTACGGACATACCCAAAAAGTTATAAAGTTTTCCCATCCATTCCGCATCACGTTTTGCCAAATAATCATTAACCGTAACTATATGAACACCTTTGCCCTCTAAAGCATTAAGATAAGCTGGCAATGTAGCAACTAAAGTTTTACCTTCACCAGTTCGCATTTCAGCGATTCTACCTTGATGCAAAACAATACCACCAATTAACTGCACATCAAAATGACGCATTAAAAGAACCCTTTTACCTGCCTCTCGAACTACTGCAAAAGCATCATTTAATAATTCATCTAATGTTTCACCATTTTTATATCTATCTCTAAGAATTTGAGTTTGCTCTTTTAATTCCGCATCACTAAGTACACTATATTTTTCTTCTAGCACATTAATGCCTTCTACACTATTTGTAAGTTTATCCAAAGTTTTTCTTTTATCTCTTCTTGTAATAAAATCAAAAATTCCCATAAATCAATATTCTCCTAATATTTTCTTATTATATATAATTTATATATTATAACTATTATACACTATATCTATAAATTTTACCAAAATTTTAACAATTAGTCAATTTATATATTAAGTATTTATCTAAATTAATACGATTAACAATAAAAAAAAGGGACAAGTTGCCTAAAGCACTTATCCCTTCTTCTTTATTTAGCTTATTATTAACTTAATTTACATAATAACAACACGCATTTTGCCACCCCTTAACAACTCCGCCTATATCCTGTCCATAAGCATCATTAAGTTCTTCAATCATATTATCGATATTCCCCATTTTGTATTTATACTTTTTCACATAATTAGACATACCCTTTTTAAACTTTTCTTTGCCCATAGTTTGATAAATATGACCAAACATCATTGCACTTTTTTGATACACAAGCATTTGATATTGATAATCGGTATAATCATAAATGCTTTTATTTAATTCCAAACTAACACCCGTTTGACGCATTTTTTGCAATTTCTCATACAGTGAATAACTGTCACATACTGCATTCAATTTACTTTCAAAAGCCTCATCGCCATAAATAGATTTATAATAAAGCATAGAAGAAAAAGTAGCCATTCCCTCATCAATAAAAGGAGTCATAATACTATCACTACCCACCATAGAATACCACCATTGATGAGCTATTTCATGAGCTATGGTCGTTTCTAAATCACTATCGTTACTGCTTATATAAACAAGCCTGCCAAATTCCATACCACCATCTACAAAATCAGTAACAACAACACTTAATGTAGGATAATCATACATACCATACATATCTGAATAAACCGCCATTGAATCCGTTATTATCTTCATAGTCTTATCTACATTTTCATCGCCATAATGATAATACTTAATAACTTTATTTTGCCATATAGAATCTGTCACTTGATAATTTTTATCCATAACAATTGCAAAATCACGAATATTGCTTGCCGTAAGATTAACTATTTGATTATCCCCTTCTTTGTTTGAATTAATTAATGTACCACTTGATGCAATTATATAATCACTTGGTGCTGAAATAGTAATATCATAATCGGCACATTCACTTAAAAATGGATCACCTATTGTAGTAAAAGGGTCATTCCTAAATTCTCCATTTTCAAAATAAGCTAGTTGCGGATAGAATGAAGCCAATTTTATATTGTTATCAGTTATACCCATTCGCAAATTACAAATCGGCAATGTAAGAGTATAAGTCATATATATTGAAATACTTTCTTCCAACTTTAAAGGGCTTATATTTACTATAAGTAGATTTTTATCATCATTTACGGCAAACTGTAGCTTATCTTTATCGTTTAACATAACTGTCTCTATTTCAATGCCACCATAGCTTTCCATAGCCTTATCAAAACTTGGGAATTTTGCATCTTCCCTATAAGCATTCGGATATAAATTAAAACATAATTTATCCAATCCTTCTTTATAATAATTACAAATAGTCGTAGTTTGGGTTCCTACTATTTGGTTTTCGGCATATGCAACATTCATTTTATAAGAAATTAATTTTGTTTCATTTTTAGTTTTATTCACACAACCTGTTATGCAAATTACACCAATAATTGACAACATAATTATCATAGCAATATATAATTTTTTCAATTCGCACCTCATTAATTTATACAGCATATGCAAGTAAAACTTAATTTATGAATATTTACTTTTTATTTACTAATATAAAATGAATTTTGATTTGACTAAATTCCACTATTGGTATAATATGAATATATTAATTAGCTCATAATTTTCCCCCTTATCATAAAGCAAAAAAGTCACGATATTTTTTCGGGGCTTTTTTGTTATCCAAAATAAGGTATATTTGGATTATAATCTACCATTTACCCCCATAATTAGCAATTTATAAAAATTATTATTACCTGTGTTGTTATGTAAGTAAAATAAAAAAGGTAAATCAATAATTGATTTACCTTTTTTAATAACTTTAATTTTTATTTTTTTAAATAAATTAGGTGTATTTAATTTTATTCCCAAAAAGGTCAGCAAGCATAATTCTATCGTCTTCCTTAAGTTTTTTAACTTCAGCCTGTTCTTTGAAAAATATATCAAAATCTTCGCCTAGTGCATCTTTGACTATTTGTTTCAAAAATTCTAGTTTACCGGGCATATTAAAAAAACTTTTAATTGAAGCATCTGCATCAACAATTATTTTATTACCTTCTAGGTTATAACAATCAATATCTATATCTGAAAGAATAGTTTCCATAAAACTTTCATCGCTTTCAATCAACTTACCTTTTATCTTTTCAAGTAGTATTTGTAATTCGTGATTAGAATTATCCTGAATATCTTCAACTTTATCAAATACTTCTACCTCTTCTATTTGCAAAGAATTTTCGCTCAATATTTTATTAGCATCAAAATCGGGGTCACTAACAAATTCAGGTTGTTTACTAATTACTTTTTTTGTTTCTTTTTTTACTTTATTTGCTTTAGTTGCTTTTGCAACAACCTCAGGGGCAATAGCATTATTATCTATTACACAAACGCCGTTTTGCTCAATTCCTTTAAGTTTTGTTTCTAATTCTTTTATTCTATTTGTAAGACCTTCCAAATTTGTTTCAGTAACTAACTCACAAGCTCTAACAATGTTTGATTCTAATACTATTCGTGGTTGCGAAGCAAAACGCAAAGTATTTTCCATATTTGCCATAATGTCCATTACTCTAGCCAAACGATAATTACTAAATTTATTTGCAGTAGCTTTTAGTGACTCTCTTTGATTTGCCGATATGCGTTCTAATTCTTTCGTTTCCGCATTTTTTATTTCTAACACATCAACAAAGTAATTTGCTAAATCTTTAGCAATCGTATTTCGACCATTCTTTAATGATTCTTCAGTAATTCTAAGAGCATTGGCTACATCAGATGACAAAATAGCATTGCCTAACTCATTAAGTGTTTCAAAATCGTTTGCACAAAGCACTTCTAATGTGTCAGCATAGCTTATATGCTTACCACAATAACTTAGTACCATATCCGCTAAAGATAAAGTATCTCTAACGCTTCCCTCACCGTGAATAGCAATTTGCGTTAATGCTTCTATATCATAGGTAACTTTTAATTCACCAAAAATCTTTTCTAATAAAGCAACAAGTTGGTCAATAGCTACCAACCTAAAATCAAATCTCATACATCTAGATAGAATTGTTTGTGGTAATTTTTGAACTTCAGTGGTTGCCAAAATAAAAATAACGTGAGATGGTGGCTCTTCCAAAGTTTTTAGCAAGGCATTAAAAGCCGAGCCCGAAAGCATATGCACTTCATCAATTATATAAACTTTATATTTGCAATAATCCGAACGATATTGCACACTTTCTTTAAGTTCTCTAATTTCCCCAACGCCATTATTACTTGCTGCGTCCATTTCAATAACATCAATCATATTATTAGGATTACTAAGTTGCTTGCAAATTTCGCATTTACCACAAGGCGAACCATTAATAGGATTCAAGCAATTTACCGCTCTAGCAAAAATTTTAGCACAAGTAGTTTTACCAGTACCACGGGTACCCGTAAATAAATATGCGTGGCTAATTCTTCCACTAGCAATTTGATTGGTTAAAGTTTTTACAATGTGCGCTTGACCTATTACTTTATCGAATGTGTCAGGTCGAAAACGCCTATATAATGATACATAATCCATAGCTATTAGTATAGTACAAAATTCCGTAAATTGCAATATAAATGATTTGCAAAAATAAAATTTATTGTTGGTTTGTCAATGATGTTGGACAAATTGGATAAAAATATATTGGGGGCAATCGTTCCAATTCCCCCAAACCCCCTTTCCTCATAATTTTCCCTTTGTTTGTTGTAGGTATTGCAAA